>JAICPV010000317.1 GCA_025929655.1 Pyrinomonadaceae bacterium | reverse complement strand
GTGGTCGAGAATGGTGACGCCGTTCAGGTTCGCCCCCGATTCGGTAGCAAGATGCCGAGTTTTTTCCTCTCCGCCGATCACGGTGATTTTCGCGATCTTGTCCCGAACACACATCTCAGCGGCCAGAAGCGTTCGCGCGTCGTCGCCCTCCGGCAAAATGATATGCTGCGGGTCTGCGGCGGCCCGCTGTCTGATCTTTTCGAGGATCATTCGTTCGGAGTACAAGCTTTAGCTTGCTTTCGACGGAAATTGGGCCCGGCTGAAGCCGGAACTCCAAACATTAACATACAACTCATTACTCATAAACTTGCACAAACCGCGGGCAATTTCTAGACTTGGGTTACTGAAATGAATGAGATCGAAAAAGCGGCCGCCCGAGTATCGCGAAAAGAACGTCGAGGACTGAAGGGCCGAATGCAAAACTTCCTAATGTTTCTTCCGAACATGGTCGTGCTGCTCGGGCGGATGCTCAAAGACGTTCGTGTGCCGACTGCGGAAAAGGCGTTATTCCTTGCCGCGATCGTTTATGTCATTTCACCGCTCGATTTCATTCCGGATGTATTTCCATTCATCGGCCAAGTCGACGATGTCTACGTCGTTGCTCTTACTTTGTTGAGATTGATAAATCGGACGGACGCTAGTATTGTTCGCGAGCACTGGTCGGGCGGCGGTGATATCGCGTCACTTGCGGACTCAATCGCCGCCATCGCGCCTAAGCTTCTTCCCCGCCGCGTTACCCGAATCCTCACATCGCGCGTCGAACTCGCACCCGCGGGCAAGGTCCTTCGCGGGATCACGAATCGAGATGAGGCGGTCGTTATTGAGATACCGCAGCGTGAAAACGAACTCGATGTCGACACCGCATCGAAGCTTGCGCATTGAGTATTTCCGTAAACTCTAATTCCTTTGTTTCCCGAACGTTAATTCTGGATTCGTCACCGCTTTAAGCATTTATCAGGGACAGTTCGGTAAATTGAAATTTCCCTAAGTGGATTGACGCCTGCGAACTTCGGTATAATTTCGCTTAAGTCGCGGCCTTATCGTTTTATGTTCGAACGCTACTCAGAACGTTCACGCAGGATCATTTTCTTCGCCCGTTACGAGGCGCTTCAGTACGGTTCGCCCGTGATCGCTCCAGAGCATATCCTGCTCGGATTGCTTCGCGAGGATAAGACCGTTACGGCACGTTATCTCTCAAAGGGCAGCGTCGTCGGCACCGAAAAGATCCGAGCGGAGATCGAAGACCGGATCGTGGTCCGTGATCGCATCTCTCAATCCGCGGAGCTGCATCTTTCGCCCGAAACAAAGCGCGTGCTTTTTTACGCCAACGAAGAAAGTCGCTTAGCGAAGAATCGATTTGTGCTTCCGGAGCATATTTTGATCGGACTCTTGCGCGAAGAGCGAACGGCGGCGGCGGAAGTTTTATTCCAGTTCGGCTTGCGGGTCCAGGACATTCGGCTGGCGGCGGAAAAACCGACTGGTGAAAGGAATGTTTTCAACGAGATCAAGAAGGAACAACCTAAAAACCCCAATCTCACCGAATTTACCCGCGATCTTTCCAGTTACGCTGAAGCCGACAAATTCGATCCGCTTGTCGGACGCGATGACGAGATCGAAAGGCTCGTAGAGATCCTTTGCCGGCGCACCAAGAACAATCCCGTCCTCATCGGGGAAGCCGGCGTGGGCAAGACCGCGATCGTCGAAGGCCTGGCGCAGCGGATCGCCGAAAAACGGGTCCCTACGTTCCTCCAAAACAAACGTATTGTTTCCCTCGATCTTTCGCAGGTCGTCGCCGGGACCAAGTACCGCGGCCAATTCGAAGACCGGCTGAAAAAGATCATCAGCGAGCTGCGCGAGAGCGGCGACCATATAGTTTTCATTGACGAGCTGCACACGCTCGTCGGAGCCGGTTCTGCGGAGGGGACCCTGGACGCCGCCAATATTCTAAAACCCGCACTTTCCCGGGGTGAGATCCAATGTATCGGTGCGACTACGCCCGCGGAATTCAGAAAGTCGATCGAAAAGGACCGAGCTCTCGAGCGTAGATTCCAGTCGGTCGACGTTCTTCCGCCGAGCGAGGAAGAAGCCGTAACGATCATCAAGGGAGTGGCCGAGCGATACGAAGCCTTTCATCAGGTACGTTATACGTCCGAGGCGATCGAGGCGGCCGTTTACCAATCGAACCGGTTCATTTCGGAGCGATTCCTTCCCGACAAAGCGATCGATGTGCTGGACGAGGCCGGTGCCCGCGCAAAGCTGAAATATCAGGAAAAGAACGGCGGGGATGTTTCATGGAAGGAAGCGATCGAAACGTGGAAGCAAACCGCGAACGAGGAACAGCTGCTTTCCCTTGAGATCAACTCGCTGGACGACGCTTTTGTTTCCGTAGAAGTTCGAAAGGCCGATGTTGATGACGTGATATCGCGCTGGACGGGCATTCCGGTCGCTGCGGTCGGCAAGGACGAATCCAAACGCCTTTTGGAGATCGAATCGGAGCTTCACAAGAGCATCATCTCGCAGCGGCCCGCGATCTCGGCACTTGCCAGGGCAATTCGCCGTTCTAGAGCGGGCATAAAAAACCCGAAACGCCCGGTCGGCTCATTTCTGTTCCTTGGCCCAACGGGCGTCGGCAAGACCGAGGTTGCAAAAACCCTTGCCAATTTCCTTTTCATGACCGAATCGTCGCTGATCCGCTTCGACATGAGCGAGTTCATGGAAAAGCATTCGGTCGCGAAGTTCATCGGATCGCCTCCCGGATACGTCGGCTACGACGAAGGCGGCCAGTTGACAGAGAGGCTTCGCCGTTCGCCCTATTCGATCGTTCTTTTCGACGAGATAGAAAAAGCTCACCCCGATGTCGTCAACGTGCTTCTACAGGTTTTCGAGGACGGTATTCTGACCGATGCACAGGGAAACACCGTTGATTGCCGGCACGCGATCTTTATTTTGACATCGAATATCGGGGCCCGGCAGATCCAAAAACGAGGCAATTTGGGTTTCCAGAGCGGAACCGACGCGTCGCGTGAAAAACTTGAGGAGCAGGTGATGTCCGCCGTCAAACAAACCTTTCCTCCCGAATTCCTAAACCGTCTCGACGAAACCATAATCTTCGATGAGCTTACCGACGCCGACCTGGCTTCCATCATCGACCTCCAGATAGTTGAGCTGAACACGATCCTTGAAAAGCGAGGAATCAGGCTCTCGATCACGGAAAAGGGCAGACAGTGGCTTCTGGATAAGACGTGCGGCGACAGAAGTTACGGTGCCCGCCCGCTGAAGCGTGCTCTGCAGAAGTACGTCGAAGATCGGCTATCCGACGCGATGATCAGCGGTGTTATGGAAGGCGAGTGTGAGGTCGAGATATCGGTCGAAAACGGCGACCTCTCCGTCAGATCGCTAAAGGCGGACGAGCTGGAAAAGTTTTTCGTGCACACGGAAGCTTAGATCCCGATACATCATGCGAAATGTTTAACGTGCGGGTAGCGAATAAGCCGCACGTTTTCGCTTTTTAATTCAAAGAGATGTTCGATTTAGGCCGTTCTGCATACTCTACCGTAAGGGCAACCACATCGTCCGCCTCCGAATCAAACGAAGAGTCAAATTTCGAACATTGAAAAGCCGCTTTTTATTGTTTATTCTTACGTTTTACAGCGTGCATGCCTGAATTGCCGGCGGCTTTTTATGCAAGCTCTCCAATCACGGCACGCGTCGGGGACTGTCTTTTTATGCAGAGATTTCGAGCTTGCGGGCTTGCTTTTTTGAGCCTCGCGATATTTGTTTCTTATTTGCTTTCGTC
>JAICPV010000092.1 GCA_025929655.1 Pyrinomonadaceae bacterium | reverse complement strand
GATCACGTCGACACGAAAACATTGTGCCGAAAGTGCGAAATCCGCCTTTTCGATCGAGCCGTCACGAAAAGTGCCAAGTATCTTCTGCGATTCCGTCTCGACCTTTGGCTCCTCGCCGGCAATATACGGCAAAACATTGTCAGTAATGTCCATCGACGAAACGCCCGGGTAGCCCGCGCCCGAGATCGCCTGAAGTGTCGTTACGACCGCCGATTCGACGCCGAACCTTCTGTGCAATGCGGCCAGCGGCGGGGCGATGCTGACCACAGCGCAGTTCGGATTCGTTACGATGAATCCTCTCGAAAATCCGCGTTTCTTCCGCTGCGTTTCGATCAAGCCAAGGTGGTCGGCATTGATCTCCGGGATCAGCAGGGGAACGTCCTCGTCCATGCGGAAGCTGGACGAATTGCTGATCACCGGGAAACCAGCGCGTGCGAAAGCCTCCTCAGTTTCCCGTGCGACGCTCGATGGCAAACTCGAAAAAACGATATCGCATTCGAGCGGCGGCTCGATCGGTTGCACGGTTATCTCCCGCACGTTCTGTGGGATCTCGCCTGTCAGTTTCCAAGCGCATGCTTCCGCATACGTCTTGCCCGATGAACGGTCCGACGCTGCCAATGCAGTTATCTCAAATTGCGGATGTCCCTGAAGAAGTTGAACGAATCGCTGGCCGACGGTCCCTGTCGCACCGAGGATACCGACGCTGTATCGCTTTGCCATAGGCTATGCCAAAAGCGCTATTTTCTCACGAAAAGGACAGGCTAACAAAAGTATTGAATTACTGAAGAGCATTTTTCATCCGCCGAACGCCCTCGACCATTCGATCCTCGGTATTGCAAAACGAAATGCGCAGAAATCCTTTCGCCTCATCACCGAACGCAATGCCGGGAACCGTAATAACACGGTTCCGCAAACATTTCTCGGCCACCTCGACGTCGTCTCCAAGCTCGCGAACATCGAGCATCGTGTAAAAAGCTCCTTCCGGCGAGGTCGCATTCAAACCCATTTCTGACTTGAAAAGCCCGACCAGGAAGTTCCCACGTTTTTGATAAACCTCTCGAGCGTGAGCCTTGAAGGCTTCCGCTTCGTCCGTCCACCCGAGCAGCGAGGCTTTCTGCGTGATCGCCGACGCACAAACAGTCGTGAAACCGTGCAGCACATGAATGCCTCGCATCGCCTCCGCGACTTTGCTCGCTGCCCAGCCAAGCCGCCAGCCCGTCATGCTCAATGATTTCGAAAGCCCGCTGACAATGATCGTCTTGTCGTAAAACTCCGAAGCAGAATGCGGCCGCTCGGTGAAATAAAGGTCGCTGTAGATCTCGTCGGAGATCAGAAAAATCCCGGTGCCCTTCAAAGCGTCCGCTATATTTTTCAGATCCTCAGGCGTGAGGACCTTTCCGGTCGGATTCGAAGGTGAAATAACTACTGCGGCCTTCGTCCTGTCTGTAATTTGAGATCTGAAATTTGAAATATCGAATGCGAAATCCCTGTCGGCGGGCAGCCGGTAATAATTCGGATTTCCCTGAGCGATTCGCACACAGGCGTCGTACGCCGGAAAGCTCGGATTCGGCAGCAGCACATCGTCGCCTTCATCGACGATCGAAAGAAATGCCGCCGTCATCGCTTCCTGCGATCCGCACGTAACGACCACATCGCTCAAACCCAGATCGAGATGTGGATACTGCTGCCCGATCAGCTTCCTCAAGGCCGGCAAGCCCGGATGCGACGTATATCCGTTCTGCTCTTCGACCGCGATCCGTGCCGCTTCCCGCCGCATGAAATCCGGCGTCGGAAGGTCGGGCTCGCCCAAACCGAAGTTAATACTATCCGGCAGCGCGCGCTCGAAAAACTGCCTTATCAGCGTCGGCTGCAGACCGCGGAGGCGTTTGGGCTGCTTAAATTCCGATTTTTCCAGGACCGCGTCCATCTATAAATCAGCTCTGTGTCTCTGCGTCTCGGCGGTTCAAATCTTCTTCGGTTTCCTCGAGCTCTTCGCGAATATCACCGACCTCGACGTTGAATTCCCCCTCCGCCTGCGTGTTCGGATCACCCGTAAGCACGCCGCCGATAGTCTCTATTTCGCCGATGATCTTTTGGCCGAAGCCGCCTATCTTTGCCTTTATTCCGCTGTCCTCTTTTTGTTCGCTCATATGTTTATTCTAAACGATTTACTGTGCCATTACATTCGCGACCAGCCACGCTCTGTTTGCGTGAATTGCTCGGACGTCGCCAGCAGGAATCCATTCGGCGGAATACTGCATTCGTACCGTTTTACTGTGATGAACGGCCGGTCAGTCTCGATCAGGTTGAACGAGTTCGCCTCGCCGCGTCCGCGTGTTGAAGCTGCGGTACCCGCCTGAATAATCAGTGCCGCCCAGCCGCTGTCCAAACGATATCTATGGGCGGAATTGGTAACTGAGCTGACATGCAGGTGGCCCGAAAGAAAAATGTCGGCTCCACATTTGGCGATCTTGGGCATAACTTCGTCCGCGCGGCCGACTATTTCATCCTCGTCGTAGCCGCCGGGCAGATCGAAGGGGTGATGCGTGACGACGATCTTCATCAGATCTTCATCCAGCGGATCAAGCCGCTTTCGGATCGTTTCGACCTGCTCGTCGTTCACACGTCCGCCTTTTACCGTCAGCGATCGGGCTGTGTTGATCCCGATCACGGCCACTTCTTCGTCCACGAAAAACGGGTATAGGTCCCGGGAGATGAACTCTTTGTAATTGTCCAGCGGATCGAGAAACCGCTTGAAGATGTTGTACAGCGGGACGTCGTGATTGCCCGGTACGACGATCTGGGGGTACGGCAGCTTTGCGAGGAATTCCCTCGCCTCTGCAAATTGTTTCTTGCGCGCCCGCTGGGTCAGATCGCCCGAAACGACCAGCAGGTGCGGCTCGAGCTCCGTGATCGCTTCCACGAGCCGCCCAACGATCGCACGATCTGTACGGCCAAAATGTATGTCGGATAAATGTACGATCCGCCGCATTTATACAGGTTCCTCTTTCGGCACGATCACTTCCAGGGCATTCGGAACTATCCGGTATTCCAGCGGCATTTGCATCAGATCCACCTCTCCGTCGAATGCGACCGGCAGCCGCCGTCGCCTCGTTTGGATCGTTACGGATTCCGTTAACACCTCTTCAAAATCGCGCCATTGCCGAAGGCGGCCTGTCAATGTGTGGAGAATAAGCAGCATAATTCCCCAACGGCCGCCGCGGTGCAGGAAATAAACACTCAGTTTACCGGCATCCAGCCGCGGTCGCCGGCCGATATTATAAAGTTCCATTTCGTATTCGTTGTTCCCAACGAACACGAACGGCGTCTTTCGAAGAAATGTCTTGCCATCCAGGTCGATACGCACTTTCAAAAAAGGCGACAGCCGAAACATTCGCAATGCCGCCCAAAACGCTGCCCTCCATTTGCCGTAGCCCAGCCGCTGCTGCTGAACGCGTTTTTTAACGATCCGCGGGTAAAGCCCTATACTCGAATTATTGACGAAGTGACGGCCGTTGACGTGGGCTATATCGATCACTTTCGTATCACCCTCTGCGATCACGCGGATCGCCTCGGCGATGCTCTGCGGAATTCCGAGGTCCTTTGAGAAGTTGTTCAGCGTGCCCATCGGAATGACCCCGAATCTCTTTCCCGCTTTGTA
Organism: Pyrinomonadaceae bacterium; assembly: GCA_025929655.1. Classification (GTDB taxonomy): domain Bacteria; phylum Acidobacteriota; class Blastocatellia; order Pyrinomonadales; family Pyrinomonadaceae; genus OLB17. The sequence goes on along the minus strand of JAICPV010000092.1, from coordinate 3,924 downwards.
GGCTTCGGCCGCCACGCCGCTGATCGTGCCGTCGCCACCGGCCGCTGCTATTGTTTCGGCTTCGGAATTCGCAGCGGCAATTGCCATTTGTAAGATCTCCCCGCCGTTTTTTCCGAAATGAAACCGAGCGGTCAAGTCGTATCTTGCAAATTCGTCTTTTAGAAGCTGATGTGTCTCATCGGAAGCACCGAGGCCGGAAGATGAGTTCACGATCACGTCCAGGATGCGCGCCATCAACAAATTATCGCAAAAATCCAAGGAAATAGTTGCGGGCTACTACAACGTGAATATGAAAAGGCGATTCTGAATGCCCGACCTAATGTCATTTTTTTCGACAAGTGAACGTGCGGGTCGGTTCAAGGGCGGTACGGGAAAATCAAAGCGGAAAGCAATTCCGATTTTAACAACAGTAAACGCAAAAACCCTCATTTTTTACGACATACTCATGTCAGTGTTGTAGAATTAAACACTTTTCGATTCGTTTTTAACCGAAATTCAGTAACAAAAAGGAGAATATCATGCCTAAATTGTCCTTAATGCTGATCGCGGCCATCGCCGCTGCATCATTTTTCACCGAACCGGCGGCAGGACAGTTCCCGCTGCCGAAAATAACATTGCCTAAGATCCCCAAAAAGGATGCCCCGGCGACTCCGAAAAGCCCGGATCGTACGGCCGACTCGACATCGAGTTCCTCATCCCGCGCTTCGATCGGTGCGGTGCGCGGCATGCCGATATCGGGAGCGAAGATAGTCTTCTCCAACAGCCCGGACGGCTCCAGTCCCAAAAACAGCTTTACTTCGTCGGAGAATATCTATGGCCGCGTCGATTTCGGCGGCCGAACAATGTATGACGCTTTCGGGTGGAAAGCCCTGGGCGATAGAAAGTTCTATTACGTCAGTTACTTCATCAAGATCCTGCCCGCTGGCAGCAATCAGGGGTGGGAACACGATTGGCACAACGGACGCAGCTACACACTTGTGACTAAGGAGGAGGCCCAGAAAACCTTCTGGAACTTTGACGTCCTGCCCGATCCGACCAAAGCGTCGACGCTCTCAAGTGCACTGGCCGATGAGATCCAGTATTACCACAGCCCGGCTGGAATGTGGCCGGCGATCGGCGATATGGATTCCGCGCGACGCACGTTTCCGCAGAATGGAACCTACAACGTCGATATAACGATCTATGGCGATTCGTACGACGACTGGGGCAAACCGCAAGGAGAGTTCGAGAAATTTCCGACGATTTCGGCCAATCTCGCCTTCCAATTCAGCGGCACGGATGGACAGAGAATCGCATCCGGATACCAGAAAGCCAGGGACGCGATCGAGGCCGCCAAGAACCGTCGTGAGATGCTCCATGCGATGCCGAGCTGGTGGGCGAAGGCCTGGACGCCTACCGATCCGAAACTTGCTCCGGCAAGGCTCGTTCCTATGATCAAGGGCTTCATTAGCGAGTGGAATCTTACCTATATGAAGCACATGATCGTCCAGTTCGACGGTCCGCTCTGGGTGATAGAGAAGAACGATCTGGGCATCCCGGAGTATCGAATGGCGAAGCCTTACATTTACATCATCTACAAAGACCCGAAGGACAACTCCTGCCAGGTCGGAGCCCTGTATATGCGCGAATCCTATTCCGGCGGAGGCACATACGGAGCCCCGTATCTCGGCGGCATCCGCGACATTCAGTACATTGACTGCGCGGCGGTCAGGTAAGACCACACTTTTAACGCAGGACCGCAGAGATGGCAGACATTTCTATCCCCCTCCGCGGTCTCTGTGTTGAAATCCTACCGCAGATAATCTTCCAGTTTGGTGGCGGCATCCGTCTTTTCGTCGCGGTATTTGACGATGATTGGACAGTAGATCGAGAGGTCGTTTTCTCTTCCGAAGCCTTTAGTAATGGCACGAGAGCCCTGAACAACAACGGCACCGGCGGGGATCTCGAGCGATCCGCCGTTTTCGGATTTGATTATTCTTTCGTTTGGAAGATCGAAAACAGGAGTGGAACGCGTCAGGATCACGCCGCTCGCTAAAACGGCACGTTCGCGAACGATCGTGCCTTCGTAAACGCCGGTGTTGCCGCCGACAAGGACGTCATCTTCGATGATCACTGGCGTCGCGCCCACGGGCTCCAGGACTCCGCCTATCTGCGCGGCAGCCGAAAGATGAACGCGTTTCCCGATCTGCGCGCAGGAACCGACAAGAGCGTGCGAATCGACCATTGTCCCTTCGTCGACATACGCCCCGACATTGATATAAGCCGGCGGCACAACGACAACGCCCGGGGCTACAAAGCAGCCGTCGCGTATCGCCGAGCCGCCCATCACGATCCGTACGCCGTCATCCAGCGACATTGGGCGAAGCGGGAATGTGTCTTTGTCGAAAAACTGCAGTGTTTCGGTCGATTTAGACATTTCGACCATTTTGCCCATCCGAAACCCGAGCAGAATGCCCTGCTTCACCCACGTGTTCGCGTGCCAGTTTCCGTCGAGGTCCTTTTCGGCTGAACGGATCTCGCCGCTTCGAAGCGCGGATTTGAATTGGTCGTAAACGCCCCGATCTTCCGAATCAAATTCCGACTTCGCGGATAGATCGACGATGTATTGTTTCAAGCTCATCTGATCATTCAATCGTGTGCCATTACTGCGCGGGCGATCAACCCGATCCCGCCCGCGAATAACACCAACATCACGATCGTATTGAACAGGCTGGTCGGCTGGAAATAGATCTGCAAATTCATAAGAATGCCGGATCCGATGATGATCGCACTCGCGAATATCAGGATCCAGCCTATCAACGACTTCCCGTTAAAGAAAACAAATGCGATGCCGAAGATCAAAGGAACGAGCGACAGCCCGAACGAGCTGTAACCGCCCCAGTTCCAAAAACCGCTGGTCACGACAACTCGACTGACAAGCATGTAGCCGCCGGCGATCGTCATCGTCAGGCCGATGATGAACTCGATCAATCCGCCGGACGTTCCGCCCGGCCGCTTCAGATCGTCCAGATCCATATATTTCCTTTTGAGGTCATTTCGTTTCTACCAGCCGGTTGTACTTTTTCAATATCGCCCGCAGCCGATCGTGCGGGAGGGCAAAAACGGTGTTGCCGTTGATACCTTTCATGGTTTCCGCCGCGGCCATCGCATTCAGGATAGCTTCCTCAGTTGCGCTTGATGTTGCCCAAAAAAGCGGATTGATCCGGTCATTCGGCAGCATCGTCAGGTTGGCGACATCGCGGTCTTTACTGATCTCCGCGGCATTCGCAGTGGAAAACGCTATAAAAATATCTCCGGAAGAATTCTCGCCGCGGCCGCCCATATTTCCAACGCCGAGCGAAACCCTTTGCGCTAATCGCTTGAGTTGATGCGGCAAAAGCGGCGCGTCGGTGGCCACTACGACGATGATCGAGCCCTGCCCCGCGTCAGCGCGTCCCGGCGTCGGCGTCAAGTCGGTGATCTCCGCCCCAACCGGCACACCGGTGACGCGAAACAACGCACGTGAACCGTAGTTCGCCTGCACCAGAACGCCGACCGTATATCCGCCGTCGCGGGCATCCAGTTTACGCGAAGCGGTTCCGGTCCCGCCTTTGAAACCATGCGCGATCATTCCCGTTCCGCCCCCGACGTTGCCCTCGGCGACCGCACCGCCCTTAGCGCTGTTCAGCGCCTGAAAGACGTGCTCCTTCTTGACGTGAAAACCGTTGATGTCGTTCAGAAAACCGTCGTACGTTTCCGCCACGACCGGCAGGCTCAGATCGCCGGAATAACTGCCTCCGACGCTCTTTCGCGTGCCCCATTCGATCACCGCATCGCGGACGACGCCGACGCTATGCGTGTTCGTGATCATTATCGGCGAGCCCAGCCCGCCCGATTCCTGCACCCACGTGGTGCCGGTCATTTCGCCGTTGCCGTTCAAAGTGT
>JAICPV010000160.1 GCA_025929655.1 Pyrinomonadaceae bacterium | reverse complement strand
TTTTCGGTATACTCTTTATGAAAGCGGTTCATATTTTATTCGCCGGCAACATCCTTTTATTTAACGAAAGGGCAATATTAGACTACGAAATGAGCAATTTAACTTTTGGGATCATCAAGCCCGATGCGGTTCGGGCGGGGAATCATGGAAAGATCATCGACCGAATACTGCGCGGCGGTTTTAACATTCGGGCGATGAAACTTATCTATCAAACCCGCAAGCAGGCGGAGGGATTTTATGAGGTTCACCGCGGAAAAGGTTTCTACGACGAGCTAACCGAATTCATGTCCAGCGGGCCGTGCGTCGTATTAGCGCTCGAAAAAGAAGGTGCCGTAAAAGCATGGCGCGATCTGATGGGAGCAACCAACCCGGCCGACGCGGCGGAAGGTACTTTACGGAAAGAGTTTGCGTCTTCGATCGGAGAGAATGCCGTGCATGGCTCGGATTCCGATGAGAACGCAGCGACTGAGATCGCATATTTCTTCTCGAAACTTGAACTCGTATAAGGTTTAAGGTTATAAACTTGTAGTTTTCCGAGTTTCCAAGGTTCCAGAGTTTCAAAGTTTGTAATTTCGAGACCCATCTTTTGCACTTTGTGACTCCTGAAACACTGCAAGTCTAAACTTTTATGAAAAAGTGCCCGGTCTGCGAAAAGGAATTCGACGATAATCTGCGTTTTTGTCAGGTCGACGGCACGCCGTTGGTAGACAAGGCCGAAGATCCCGCCCCGGCCGATCCGTATAAGACCATGGTCGCTCGCAAAGAGGACGTTGCCGCTGCGATCCCAAAGGAAACCTCCCCGGCTCCGTCATCTGTGGTGCCGCCGATCCCTTCGCCGCTGGAAGACCAACTTCTCGAGATCCCGCCGGCGAACGATCCGAATAAAACGCAGTTCGTTTCCGAGGCCGAGCTGCGGGCGGAAATGGAAGCTCACCCGGACAACCAGGTGATCGACGTCCCGCCAGCGACCGAATCGGCAACATCGGATATTCCGATCACGGGTGACTCGGAAATGTCGCCTCCACCGTCGCCTTTTTCGGCGCCTCCTGCCGAAGAGAGCGGACCGGCGAATTTTCCGACCTCGCCGCCGATACCGTCGCCTTTTAGCTCTAATGAGCCGAAGGCTTCACCGGCACCGGAGCCGCCTACGCCGAAATTCGCAGAACCGAACGCTCCAAGCGCTGTCGAGCCTGCAGCTCAGGCGGCGCCGATGGCCCAGGCAGAATTCAATACACCTTCTACACAAGAACCGAATATGCAAAATCCACAAAACTTTGGACAACAACAATTTACACCGCCCGCATCCACCGGCCAGAACAAAACGCTTGCGATCGTTTCGCTTATTAGCGGCATCGCGGGATTAACGATTTGCTGTGGCTGGTTTCTTCCAAGTCTATTGGGTGTCGTTTTGGGCTTTATGGCAAAGGGCAAGGCGAACCAAAATCCAGCGGAGTATGGCGGTTCAGGACTTGCGATGGGCGGCATTATTACTGGCGCCATCGGTATCGTTGGCGGGATAATTGCCTGGATAATTTATGTTTTTTATTTCGCGGCGATCATGGCTAACATGCCTCGCTGATGCGGAATTGACATTTACTTTTGCCTTGCATAACTGCCCGCGGCTTCTGGGCCGCGGGTTTTCGGCGTTAGAATAGAAATACGAAGCAATCATGTCGTTTGTAACAGATGTCCTAAGATCGACGACCGCGGTACTGAAAGGTATGCGACGTACACTTTCAGAGATCCCGCGTGAGAAATGGACGGTCCAATACCCGGACGAGCCGATCACGGTCCAGCCGCGGTACCGCGGCATGCATTTGCTTCATGTCGATGAAGCGGGAAAAGAAAAATGCGTCGCGTGCTACCTCTGCGCCGCGGCGTGTCCTTCCGACTGCATTTACATCGAGGCCGAAACAGACCCTCGCCCCTACGCCGAACGCATCGGCCGCGACGAACGCTTTGCTCGCGTCTACAACATCGATTACGGACGCTGCATTTTCTGCGGATACTGCGTGGAAGCCTGCCCGAAAGACGCGATCATCCACGGCTACAATTTCGAGATCTCTGTCTACAACCGCGCCGACCTATTGAAAACGAAGGACGATCTACTCATCACAAAGCAAAAGCAGTCGAAAAATTATCGCGTTGCATTATCGACCGAGGATGTCGATTCGGAATATAAGGAAGTCTAGCAGAAGCCTGATCGTAAGGAAGGGTCAAACACGGGACTGTCCTGATTTAGCCTTTCTAACGGCCGGGGTCTAACGATGAAACAACTTCCACCCACTTCAAAGGGCCGGCATCATGAAATAAGAGCTTTAGGATTGCGGGAGTTTGCCGGTCTCACGCGAGACATCGAAAAGCTCGATCCATTCGAATTGGCGAAATATGCAAAGCTCCTCGTTATCACTTTCGAGGACATTGTGGGGCTTAGCGAACAATCGATCCGGCATCTTCTTGGTGAAGGCAAGGACATGTGGTCCGGAGGGGCCGCGTCGCACAAACTTCCGGACGGGCGCAAGCTGATAATTCTAAATCCAACGCACAGCAAAAATCGCCACAATGCGACATTGATGGAAGAAATATCCCACGTCTTCCTCGGCCATAAACCGAGTCGGCTCGCGATCGAAAGCAAGAACAAAGATGGGAAGACGATCGCACGCGACTATAATGCCGACATCGAAGAAGAAGCTTACTCGACGGGTGCGGCGGCTTTGGTGCCGTATTCGGCGTTGAAACGGTATGTTAATGAAGGGAAAACCGCCGCACAGATCGCACGGCATTTCAATGTAAGCCGCGCTCTTGTAGAATATCGCATCAAGATCTCCCGTCTTTGGGACGAATACAAAGAGAATATTTTTTCCTCCGCCCGCACGTGAACGATCAGCAGCATATTCCGCATTCCGGTGAACGCCTTTCAACAGAAGCAAAGCTGCGCCTGCTGCTGGATATCACGCAAAAAATAAGCCGGTCGCTCGACCTGGACGAGGTGCTGAATCTGGTGATGGATACACTTGGTTCTTTGCTCCCTTATGACGCCGCCGGCATATACCTGATCGAACATACCGAGAATGGTGATCCGTACGTATTCAAATCGAAGGTCATTCGGGGTTACGACATCAGTTTCGAACTTATCGAGCCGCGATTGAAACTGGGCGAGGGTTTCCTTGGGCGAGTGGCGCAATCCGGAAAGCCAATAATCTCTGCGGACGTTAGCCAGGACCCGAGGTATTTTGCTGCACGAAAGCCGACAAAGTCGGAAATGGTTGCCCCTATCATTACAAACGACCGCGTGATCGGCGCTTTCGACCTCGAGAGCGATCACCTGAGCGCATACGACGAGGACGACTTGGCGATTCTCCAACTATTGACTTCGCAGGTCGCGATAATCATCGAAAAGGTCGAGCTCACGCAGCATGCGCTGGAAAAGAAGCGTATGGAAGCGCAGCTCGAAATCGCGCGTGCGGTGCAGCTCGAGCTTCTGCCCGACCACGATCCCGAATTCGTCAATTTTGACATCAGTGCATATATCTTTCCCACAGAAGAGGTCTCCGGCGACTATTACGACTGGGTGAAGATCTTCGACGACCAGATTGGCATCGTCGTCGCCGACGCTGTCGGAAAGGGGATCCCGGCTGCCCTGCTTATGTCGTTCCTGCGGGCATGCCTTCGCTCAGGTATCCAGATAGGTTACGCACCGCATATCGCTTTGACGAACGTTAACAACTTGCTTTGGGACTCGGTCGAGGACCATCAGTTCATCACCGCGATATACGGGATCCTCGACGGCACGAACCGGACCTTTGTTTTTTCGAACGCGGGACATAATCCGCCGATCCTTATAAAACCCGACGGGGAATTTCGGTTCGTGGAATACGGCGATACTCCGCTGGGAATGTTTTACGACACGCATTATCACCAGCATTTCATCCGAATGGAACAGGGCCAGGTGCTCGTGATCTACACCGACGGAATTACTGAAGCCGCGAACGAGCACGACGAAGAGTACGGCCAGGAACGGTTCGCAAAGCGCGTCCTTGAATGCATACATATGCCGGCGAAGGAAATGATCGACCACATCCGCAAAGGCGTGGCGGATTTCACCACCCGAAAGTTTCTTGACGACGACGGCACCCTATTCATCGTTAAGGCTCTTTAACGACAAAAAAAGGAAGGGCCAAATTGCTTGGTCACCTTCCGTAGTTTCTTCAGTTGATTGTTAACTTTTAGTGAGCTTTCAGCGAAGTGTGCATCGTATCGCCGCCGGGCACGACGGGTGTACGGTAATCGCCGTAATTAAGCTTTTCGTTCTTCATCGAGAACGCGTATATATCAAATCCATATGCGTCGAGCGAATCGGTCAGCTCGTCCGCGTTTTCAAGATAAATATTTTTCGAATATCCAAGCTCCTGCCGAATTTCGATGAGGCGCTCGATAACCTCGAGCGGTGCGAAACATTGGGTAGGGTCTTTGAACGTTGCCATTAATGTTGGACGGCTTTGCATCTGCGTTTTGCCGTCTCGACCTATTTGATTACGAAATATCCAATTTGGTTGTTCGGTTCATTACACTGCCGTCCGGTGGTCCGGATCAAACGTTTCGAAAAGCCTTGTATAAATACTGTTTTGCGAATAAGATTTATTTACTGTCCCCAGGGAGTTTAGTTATGCATTCACGCGCTTTATTAGGAATATCGGTTGTTACTGTACTTATCGGCCTCGCTGGTTCGTTCCAGTGCATTGCACAGGCCACTACCGCCGACAAGTATTTGATCACCGCGAAGGCGGGCGGAGTCAACCTGGTTGAGGGTGACGTGACCATCAGCCGAGCAGGCGGGCGTTCGGGCCTGCTAATAAAAGGTGACGAGGTTCAGATAGGCGAACGGGTTTCAACCGGTGTCGACGGGCGGGCTGAAATTCTTATGAATCCGGGATCGTTCATTCGCCTCGGTCCGGACTCTTCATTCGAATTCGCTTCCACCGACCTGGATGACGTCCGTCTGAAGATGCACAAGGGAAGCGCGATCCTGGAAGTTTTCGGAACCGAAGGCTTTCATGTGGACCTGAGCGCCGACACGGCTAGATTTACATTGCTGGAAACAGGTGTATATCGGATCAACGCTTCTCCGAACGGAACATCAAACATTGCCGTATGGAAAGGGAAATTGCGCGCCGGTCTTGAAGACTCGGATAGCGTAGGCCGCGGCAAGATCGTTTCGTTCGACGGAAAGACATATACAGTCACAAAATTCGACCGTGACGATCAGGACGCCTTCGCTATGTGGAGCCGCGATCGCTCGAAGGAATTATCGAAAATTAGCTCGACGCTTAGACCGGACAGGCTTCGAGATCCCCTGATCAACTCGTTCTACGGAGGCCGTTGGGACCTGTTCAATTCGTTCGGGCTTTGGGTTTACGATCCGTTCTTCCGTTCATTCTGCTTCCTGCCGTTTGGATACGGCTCGTCGCCGTACGGTTTTGGATTCGGAAGGCCGATCTGGTATTACAATTTGCCGGTCGCGATTTACAATGTGCCACCGCCGGTTTCAACGACAGGCAGTGGTAAACGTGCCGGTCGAGATCGCCCGAGCGAGCCGACGAGAAGTATTGGGAATACGCAGCGGTCGAGAGACGCGGGCGACAGCAAACGTTCCGCCCGGGATTCGATACCCGGCACGATCCGCGATACGATCCCGCGAAGTGCACCTGCAGAGCCGCGGATCTACGTTCCCCGTGTCGAGCCGGTAATGCCCTCGGTACCTGCCCCGACAAAACGAACCAGAGACAATTAACGAATGATCAATCCATCGGTTGAAGGAAGTGTCGTCGACGCTTCCTTTTTTATTTTAAAAGGGGTACGAACGTGGCGGCCGTTTCGGCCATGCCAACCGCTTGCCTTATGTACGGCTCGGCGATCAACCCTGCGGACTGAAAGCCGTTCACTATTGTGTGAAAGATGATGCACGGCAGAAGGTTATTTGAATAAACGCGCATCAATGTAAGGACAAGGCTGAGAATTAGCAGCAGCCCGAGAGTGGAAGGACTCTCGTAATATTGCGGAACGTGGACCAGCG
>JAICPV010000256.1 GCA_025929655.1 Pyrinomonadaceae bacterium | reverse complement strand
GCAGGCCGAAGACCTGAACGATCCAGATCTGCTCGATATTCTTGAACGAAACAACATCCAGATCGCGAGCCGAGCGAACAGCATGGGGATGATGGTGATCGATGCGCCGCTCCATACTGCAAATGAGATCGCTCAATCATCGGAGACAAAACATCTGTCACTCGACCGCGAGCTTAAAGTGCTGGGCCATATCGAAACCACGACGGGAACATCACTTGTTCGAACGATACAACAAGGATTAAACGTCGGACTTCTGGGAACCGGAGTCATGAATACGAGCTCAGAACTCGACGGAAAGGGGATCGGAATAGCGATCGTGGATTCGAGCATTCGTGAGGACCACCGTTCGTTCGTCGATGTCAACGGCAATCGGAGGATCGCGTACCGAAAAACTTTTATCTCCGACAATAATCTGACGCAGGACGAGTACGGTCACGGCACCCACGTTGCTTCGCTTGCCGCCGGCAGCGACGGCGCAAATCTTAATCTAGGTGACGGCACCTATCTCGAAAACTATAAAGGTATCGCGTCCAACGCAAAGATAATCAATCTTCGCGTGCTGGACGATCACGGCGTCGGCAGCACAGCCGGCCTGATTAACGCTTTAAACTGGCTATTGGCAAATCGGGCGACATATAACATCAGGGTCGTCAATCTCAGTTTGGGAGCTCCTGCGCTCGAGACATGGCGCAACGATCCGCTTTGCAGGGCCGTACGAAAACTGACAGCCGCCGGCATGGTTGTTGTTGCCGCCGCCGGAAATAATGGCAAAACGGCGGACGGACAGAAGATCTACGGTGCTATCCATTCCCCAGGGAACGATCCATCAGTTATCACGGTCGGAGCGTCGAACACATTTGGAACCGACCGACGAGACGATGATGGCGTAACAACCTATAGTTCCCGAGGGCCAACTCGCTCGTACTGGCGGGACAGCTCAGGTCTAAAACATTATGACCATTTGATAAAACCCGACATCGTCGCTCCGGGCAACTTGATAATCGGTGCGCAGGCCAAAGGCAACGAGATCGTGAACGAGAATCAAGATCTTTCGGTTCGCAGCTCGGCCGATGACAGCCGAAAAATGATGTACATGAGCGGCACTTCGATGGCAACGCCGATCGTGAGCGGGGCGGTGGCGTTGATGCTTCAAACGAATCCGAAGTTGACGCCAAACATGGTGAAAATGATCCTTCAATATACATCCCAACGTTTGAAAGGATTCAACTCACTTGAACAAGGGACAGGACAATTGAATGTCGAAGGCGCAATACGGTTAACGCGTTCCATCCGACAGGATCTGCCCGATCCGACGCCGCATGGCGAGCCGATGCTTACCGGAGCACCTCCGGCTCATACATCGACCGTGGGCGGTACCAGATTTCAATGGTCCGGCGGCATACTGCCGAATTATGCGGCCCTCACAGGCACCCCTTTGATCACCCAATATCAAAGGATCTACGACAACGGCCTTCTCATTAGCGACGGTCTCCTGATTAGCGACGGGTTGCTTATTAGTGACGGGTTATTGATAAGCGATGGGCTTTTGATCAGCGACGGACTGCTTATCAGTGACGGCGTTATCCTGTCGGGCACCGCCGGACCAAACGGCACCCAGACATTGACCTGGGGAACACCGATCGGAAGCAACGGCCTTTTAATCTCGGACAATTTTGTCATGGCTGACTGTTCCCCGATCGCAGACGGGCTTCTTATAAGTGACGGTTTATTGATCAGCGATGGACTGCTGATCAGTGACGGGACGCGGTCTCAATCGAATAGTATTCTCGCCCGTGGCGACCCGACTGCCCGAATGCGTTGAAAAAATGTAACTTCTTTCACCTCTAACCCCAATGCGCGGAAGCTCCTTCTACGGCTTTCGCGCATTGGTCATAAACGGGCCGTTGGATTCGAAATATTTGACGTGCATTTGCTCTTGATCTTCCCGTATAATTAAGTTGCCCACACGGGTTTTCGTCCCCAGAATTCTTCCTCACATTTCCGCACTCCGACGTCCCACACATTCAGTGTGAACAAGATCGAACTAAAGGACAGAATAGCGAATTGGTATTTAGGCGCGTTGCTGCCGTTCGGCGTCATTGTGTCTGCTGTGGCGATCTGGCGGTTCCCGTTCGAGCGCGTGGATGCATCGCTGGGTGTGCTTTCGGTTATCACGATCTTTTTCAGTTCGTATCTCCGAATTCAACTTCCGCGAACGAAGATCCATCTTACGATCTCGGACGCACTTGTGTTTCTTTCATTACTGGTTTACGGCGGTGAAGTGGCGGTTTTGCTGGCGATCCTGGAAACAGCCTTCACTTCATTCAATTTTCGTCGACAGGGCGTGTCGATAAGTTTCAAAACGATCGCGATCAATGTCTTGATCGCCGCGATCTCGGTGTCGGTGACCTCGCTAGCCATCACTATTGCTTTCGGTCGGCCCGGCGACATTATTTCGAGCTTCGGCAGCACGACCTTTGTCTGGGCGTTAGGCCTAATGGCGCTGGCACAATTCCTTGTCAATTCTATTTTGGTTTCCGCCTTTGTGGCGATAAAAAGTGACAGTACGCTATGGAGAGTTTGGAATGACTATTGTCTGAACGCTCTGGTGATGTATTTATGCGGTTCCGCAATGGCCGGTATCTGCGCGATGGCTCTGCTGCAGATAAATATCTATCTATTTGCCGCTGTCTGTGTATTTTTCGGACTCGTTTATCTGACATACCGACGCTATGTCGACGACGTAAAGGCTACTTCGGCAATGGCCGAGGAAGCCGAGAGGAACCGGGCGGATCAAGCTGAGAGACACGTTCACGAACTTGAACATTACGTGGAGGCCTTGCGCGAAAGCCGCGAAAAATTTCGCCACGCCGCATACCACGAAGCACTGACCGATCTTCCAAATCGAAATTATGTCATTGAATCTCTCCAGGGTTTGTTGAGCGAATGCCGAACGGACCCGAAAAAGAAGTTCGCCGTGTTTTTCTTAAACCTCAACAGATTCAGGACGGTAAATGAGAGTCTGGGTCATTCCACCGGCGACCGCATTATTCGGGAAGTCGCAAAACGCCTCGGCGAAATGCAGTCCGATTGCGACGTAACAGGACATTTTGGAGGCGACGAGTTCGTTTTGATAATGCCCGGCGTCGATCAGCCGGAAGTTGCAACGGGAATTGCCGATGCTCTTGCCAAAAGGATCTCCGAAGCCATCCGCTTTAAAGGCCGCGAGGTGTTCGCGAGCGTCAGCATGGGGATCGCGTTCGGAAACAATGACTACAAATACGCGGAGGACATTCTGCGTGACGCGGACATCGCTTTGTACCACGCAAAGGATAGCCGGCGAACTTCGGTGATCTTTGATCGGGCGATGTACATGCAGGCCGTCGAACGTCAGCAGATCGAAACCGACCTTCGATATGCCATCGTTTGTAACGAGCTGGAACTGTTCTATCAGCCGATAGTGAGGCTAAGCGACCTGTCGCTTTCAGGTGCCGAGGCGCTCGTGAGGTGGAACCATCCGAAGCGAGGCCTGGTGTCGCCCACGGCGTTTATTCCTTTGGCAGAATCTACCGGCCTGATCATGCCGATGACAATTCAAATCCTCCAATCTTCCTGCGCGCAGCTTAATAAATGGAACGAGCGCGACCCCGCAAACCCGCTTACGCTAAGCGTGAATCTTTCGGTAACACATTTCGGGGACCCGGACCTGGTTCGTCAGATCGAAACGATCATAGATGAAAGCGGAATCGCGGCGACCTCTCTGAAACTTGAAATAACCGAGAGCGCGGTTATGGAAAACGCCGAAAGCGCAATCTCCATGCTGAAGCGCATAAAAGACACAGGAGTTTCCATCAGCATCGACGATTTCGGGACCGGTTATTCCAGTCTCAGCTATCTGCATAAATTCCCGATCGATTATCTTAAGATCGATCGGTCGTTCGTCGCCGCGATGGATGAAGCCAACGAGAATCGTGAGATCGTCAAGACGATCGTCGCGCTCGCGAAGGCATTGAAGTTTTCCATCATTGCGGAAGGGATCGAAACAATCGACCAGCTGCAAAAACTCGATCGACTCGGTTGCGAATTTGGACAGGGATATCTTTTCGGCGCTCCTATGCCCGTCGCGGATTTTGATGAACTGATTGGCTCCGGTGCAATCTGGTCCAATATCGAAACGCTCCCTCCGAGTGCCGAGATCTCGTCGTCGGGACTCCAAAAACGGGCCGGTTCAAATGCGGAAGCCCGCCTGTAAGCAAGGGCGTAATATCCAAGAATAAGGAAGGATGGTCACAAATCAAACACGTAACCTGCGTCGAGTGTTACGTCCTTACTAACGTGTGCTTCTGCAATGTTACTTTTCCCTAACGAAAAACGGGGCGTTAACGGCCAGTTTGCTGGCGCGGTTTGTAAGGGTCAGATTTC
>JAICPV010000128.1 GCA_025929655.1 Pyrinomonadaceae bacterium | reverse complement strand
TTTCCATTTATCCTCCGAGGCAGCGATGTACTGATCGATCATCACCTGTGCGCCGTTCGAAAAATCGCCGAACTGTGCCTCCCACATCACGAGGTCGTTGGTGCAATTGATCGAATAACCGTATTCGAAACCAAGCACTCCGGCTTCGCTCAAGCTGCTGTCGAAAACGTAAAAACGCGCTTTAGGATTCTTATCGCTCGACAGCTCCGTCAGCGGCGACCATCGTCCGCCCGTCACCGTGTCGTACATCGAAGCGTGCCGGTGCGAGAACGTCCCGCGGCCCGAATCCTGCCCGCTCAAACGCACCGGAATCCCTTCGAGCACAAGAGTGCCGACCGCCATCGCCTCTGCGAATCCCCAGTCCATCGGCACCTCGCCGGTGCCCATCTTGCCGCGGCGAGCGAGCTGGCCGACCATCTTCGGATTGATATGAAAGCCTTCCGGCACGCGCGAGACCTTCTCCGAAGCGATCCGCAAACCTTCCTTTGACGCGCCGGTCTCAAAAACGTTTGAGCCGTCTTCATCGACGATCGGTGCGTCGAGACTGCTCTTCTTCGGCTTCACCTCGGTTGCGATCTGTTTGGCGCGTGTCAGGATGCCCTCATATTTTTCGACGACCTTGTCGATCATCGAATTGAGATCGTCTTCCGTGATCACGCCTTCACGGATCAGGTGGCGCGCGTATAAATGACGAACGCCGGGATGCGCCTTTACGCGTGCGTACATTAGCGGCTGTGTGTAGCTGGGTTCGTCGCCCTCGTTGTGGCCGAGACGGCGAAACCCTACCAGGTCGAGCACGACATCCTTGTTGAATTCGTGCCGGTACGCCATCGCGATCTGGATGACGCGGTATGCGGCCTCTGGTGCGTCCCCGTTGATGTGGAAGATGGGGGTCTGCGTGATCTGCGCGGCGTCCGTGGAGTAGATCGAGCTTCGCCCGAGCTCGGCAGACGTCGTAAAACCTATCTGGTTGTTGATGACGATATGGATCGTGCCGCCGGTGCGATAGCCCGGAAGATTGGCAAGCTGCAGCGTTTCCATCACGATGCCCTGCCCTGCGAATGCCGCGTCGCCGTGGAGAAGCACCGGCATTATCAGGTCGGAGACCTCCTCGCGCGTCAGCTTGTCGCCGTTACGGAGATCGTCCTGTTTCCCGCGGGCCATTCCTTCCACGACTGGATTCACAAATTCCAAATGGCTTGGGTTGCTGGCGAGGCGAATCTTTAGATCCCGTCCCGATTTGGTCTTTCTAAGCCCGTAAGCACCCTGGTGATATTTCACGTCACCCTCGTCTGCCGGGAAATCTGGGTGGGTTGTTCCTTCGAAAACGGTAAAGATCCTCTCCGCCATGTCGCCGCGTTCCGGGTCGCCGATGATGTTCGAGAGCACGTTCAGCCGCCCCCGATGGGCCATTCCCATGTAAATTTCTTCGACGCCGCGTGCGGCCGCACCCTCAACCAGCTGGTCGAGCATCGGGATGATCGTCTCGCAGCCTTCGAGCGAAAAGCGTTTCTGGCCAAGGTATTTCTTATGCAGGAACTGTTCGAATTGTTCTGCCTCGATCAGCTTCAATAGAAGCTCTTTGCGGACCTCGGGAGAAAGCGGTTTTTGATCGACGAACTGCTCTCGCACTTGCGTGCGGATCCATTCCTTTTCTTC
Source organism: Pyrinomonadaceae bacterium (assembly GCA_025929655.1). Classification (GTDB taxonomy): domain Bacteria; phylum Acidobacteriota; class Blastocatellia; order Pyrinomonadales; family Pyrinomonadaceae; genus OLB17. Next base: position 4,993 of record JAICPV010000128.1, on the reverse strand, counting down.
CTTGCTTTGGATGTGTCGGTATTCGGTCCCGACCTTGCCGCAATATGCGTTTCGCAGGATCTCGAGGATCCGTCGAAGCGTTGCGGTCTTTTCGCCGTGCAGTCCGCCGGTGATGAACTCGCGGTCGAGGTCCCAGATCGTGAGCCCGAAATTTTCGAGGTCCAGCTCCGACGAATTGTGCAGCGTCATGTTGAGCGGATCGATGTCGGCGAGAAGGTGGCCGCGGATGCGATACGCGTTGATCAGCTGCAGGACGTTCGCCTGTTTTTCTGCCTGCTCGGTGAACCGGTCACCGCCAAACAGCGAGGGGTTGTAGTCGACCGCCCAACGCATTGGCGGAAGCGTGATCTGAAGATCGTTGAAAATTTTGACGTAGAAATCTTCCTGACCGACCAGCAGGTGATGGATCTTCGCCAAAAACAGCCCGCTCTCGGCGCCCTGGATCACGCGGTGATCGTAAGTACTGGTGAGGTTGATCGTCTTGCTGATGCCAAGCTGTGAAAGCGACGCCGGCGTCATCGCTTGATATTCGGCGGGATAATCGATCGCGCCCGTAGCGATGATCGCGCTCTGGCCCGCCATCAGGCGGGGATTCGACCCGACGGTGCCGAGTGTCCCGGGATTTGTGAGGGAAATGGTCGTTCCCTGAAAATCTGCGATCTCCAGCTTGCCGTCGCGCGCCTTCTTCACAGTTTCGTTGTATGCCTTGAAGAATTCGACGAAGTTCATCGCCTCGCAATTCTTGATATTCGGGACGAGCAGATTGCGCGAGCCGTCCTTCTTTTCGATATCGATCGCGACGCCGAGATTGATATGTTCATTCTCAATTCGAACTGGGGCGCCGTTCGACTGCGCAAAGCCGTGGTTCATTCTGGGATAGGCCCTGGCTGCCTGAACGATCGCCCACGCAATGATGTGGGTGAATGAGGCTTTGCCGCGGCCTTCTGCCTGCAGGTGTTCGTTGATGATACGTCGATTTTCTTCGAGCAATTTCACGGGCATCGAACGAATGCTCGTCGCCGTCGGGACCGTGAGGCTCAACTCCATGTTCTCGACGATCTTTTTAGCGGGGCCGGTGATCGGTTTGGCGTTAACATCGTCGGAAGCGACCTCTGCCGCTTTCGGCTTTTCTTTTTCATCGGGCGCAGCCGCTCGTGTTTCTGGCTTGGAGAGCGCAGTTGCTCGCGCCTCAGCCTTTGGCTGACCGTTGGACGCTAAAAGTTCATCGAAATACGCCTGCCAAGATTCATCGACCGACTTCCGGTCTTTCTGATAACGCGCGAGAAGACCCTGAACGTAACTCGCATTGGCGCCGAAATTCTCGTCGATGTACTCGGTTAAATTGGTTTTTATTTCGCTCACGTTGTCCATCCGTTAGGTGTATAACGGACTATTTTAACGTATTGCGACGGGATTTTATACGCAGGAGGGTTCAGGCGGCGGTCAGCTCATTTTCGCATTCGAGCTTTTAAGGTTTTCGCCGTTGCCTTCCTTTTCCAGGTCCAGCTTGATGGCGTCCAGTATCCCATTGATGAACTGCGTCGCCTCGAACGTCGAAAAACGACGGGCGATCTCAAGTGCTTCGTTGATGACAACGGTACGCGGCGTGTCCTCAAAAAGAAACTCGTAAACCGACAGGCGCAGTATATTGCGGTCGACGATGGCCATCCGCTCGATGCGCCAGTGTTCCGCGCGGGTGCGGATTCGGTCGTCCACGGCCGTCATCTCGCGAAGCGCACCATTTACGAGGTTATCGGCGAAGGTGCGGGTTTTTTCATCGACCGTCGGCTCGCCGAGTTCCTTCCAATAGTCGGCGGTAGAGAAATATTTCGGCTCGGCGACCACGTCGGCGGCGAACAGCATCTGCAGCGCGCATTCGCGGGCCTTACGCCGTGTGCTCGAACTCTTTGCTTCCTTTTCAAACGCCATGAGAAAACTCTTTCTCTTTACCCTTTATACCTTGTTCTGGATCCATCTCGCGATAAAGGTTGGCGACCTCGATCGCGGCCATTGCGGCTTCGTACCCTTTATTATTCAACTTCGACCCGCACCGGTCTTCTGCCTGCTTCTCGTTGTCGGCAGTTATCACGCCGAACAATATCGGGACACCGCTGATCAGCGAAGCTTCCGATACCCCGCGTGCGGCCGCACCGGCTACAAACTCGAAATGCGGCGTTTCGCCCCGAAGCACCAAACCGAGCGCGATCACGGCGTCGAAATCACCGATCTCCGCTGCCTTCAAACACGCAAGCGGCAGCTCGAACGCGCCGGGGACTTGAAATACTTCGATGTCGGTTTCCGCCGCACCGCGCTCGCGAAAAGCTTCCAGGGCACCTTCCAGTAAACGCGAAGTGAACGCTTCATTCCAGCGGCTGACCACCACCGCAAAGCGAAAACCGCTTGCATCAATTTCGCCGCTGTGTTCGATGCCCTTCATTTCAAATCAAGCCGCACTAAAGTATAAGGAACGCCCGTCGGAAATGACAAGACGGCGCGGCACGTTAAACACTTCGCGTTTTGCCGCGCGCAAATGCAAAGTGCTATTTTGTTTTTTGTTCCTAAAATAAACCGTGGCAAACAATATCTTGATCACCGGCGGCGCCGGATTCATCGGCTCGCATCTCGCCGAGAGCCTGCTCCGCGATACAGACTGGAAGATAACGATCGTCGACGATCTCAATGATTTTTATTCGCCCGAGATAAAACGCGCGAATCTGGATGAGATCAGAAGGTCCGGCGACTTTCAATTTTTCGAAACGGATATTCGAAATTTCGATTCGCTGAAATCGGTTTTCGACGAGACGGAATTCGACTGTATCGTGCATCTCGCGGCACGTGCGGGCGTGCGGCCCTCGCTGTCGCACCCGCGGCTCTATGCGGAAACGAACATCACGGGCACATTGAATTTGCTCGAGCTCGCACGCGACTATGAAGTGCCGCAGTTCGTTTTCGGTTCTTCGTCGAGCGTGTACGGCGTCAATGAAAAAGTGCCGTTTGCCGAGGACGACCGCATTCACCAGACGATCTCGCCGTATGCCGCGACAAAGGCCGCCGGCGAGCTTCTCTGCCACACCTATTCGCACCTTTTCAAGATCCAGTGCATCTGCCTTCGTTTTTTCACCGTCTACGGCGCGCGTCAGCGGCCCGATCTCGCGATCCATAAGTTTGCGCGCCTGATCACCGAAGGCAAGCCGATCCAGTTGTTCGGTGACGGCACGACACGACGCGATTACACGTACATCGACGACATTATTTCGGGCGTGCGTGCGGCGATCGACTACGACGCGTCCGCTTATGAGATCTTCAACCTCGGCGAATCGGAAACCACCGAGCTTTCACGCCTGATCGAGCTACTTGAACAAAACCTCGATATGAAAGCCGTTGTCGACCGCCAGCCGATGCAGCCCGGCGACGTCCCCGTAACCTATGCCGACATCTCAAAAGCAAAACGGCTCCTGAAATACAACCCGCAAACCAAGATCGAAGACGGCATCCCAAAATTCGTCGAATGGTTCCGCAATGCAGAAGCCCGCACGAAGTAAGGGCTTTTCTTCGCGTATTTTCGTGTGATTTCGTGGTTAAAGAAAGCGTAACCACGAAACTACACTAACCAACACGAAACCCGCACCTTTTTGTATTTAAACCGCACCAAATTCGCCAAAAACCGAACCGTTTTGCCCATTTTCCACACCGTTTTAGGCAAAAACCGCACCGTTTTTGCGCTTGAAAACACATCATTTACCTGCCTCGCCCGCTTCGCGCGGCGTCGATAATTTCCCAGCGGTTTCATATATTTCGAATTCGCCGAATGTTGCGACGATGACGCATCGATGCAGGAGATATTGGGGATGGGACGCCCCGACAGATTCCGCCGTATACACAGGCGGGCATTTGTGCACTTCCTCTATAGAAGTGCCAATGTTTGATTGGTCACTTGCCCTCGATCCGTCTTACCAGATCGGCCCATCGCGGGTCGTCGCGAAGCGGATCGAGTTGGGGTTCCACCTGTAGCACGGCTATTCTGTGATTCCGTTCTTGATAAGCCTTTTCAAGGTTCTCAAACGCCTTGTCTTTATCGCCCACGCTGGCATAAAGAAACGCTACATTGAATGGCCCGGACCCCACTTCCAACTCAGGGCGTTTGATCCGCTCCATCGTCACCCCCCTCAATCCTGATTCGGCGTAGGCGGCCCTGAACCGTTCTACAGTTTCGCTGTCTGCCTTGTCCAGTTTCAGTTTCTCTATCAGATACTCAAAGGCTTTGTTGTCGTTCCCCTGCATTGCGGCATTCGTGAAAAGCCGGTTGTAAATATAGCCATGGGTCGGGTTCAATTCGAGCAATCGTTTCCACTGTACTTCCTCTTCCTCATATCGCCTGGCGTAGTATAGGGCAAGGGCAAAAGTTTGCTGATGGTCCAGGGCCAGGGGCTGAAGGTCGAGCGCTTTCTTGGCTTGGGCGATCGATTCATCAGCGCGACCGCGTGAGTAAAGGAAGGCAGCGTACACCTTGTGTCCAACGGATGAATTGGGATCGAGTTCCAATGCCCGTTTACAAGCGATCTCTGCTCCGGACCAGTCGAATTCGTAGCGAAACTTATTGAAGCAAAGTGCGCTATACGCTTCGGAAAGGTTCGGATCAATTGCAAGGGCCTTTTCTATAGCATCCGTCGACTTTCTGTATTGTTCGGTCTGGTCGGCTCCCGGAAAGTTAACAAAAAACTGCTGGAGATGAGCCTTTGCCGCCCAGGCACGTGCGAAGTTCGGGTCCAGTGTTATGGCCTGGTTCAGATGATCCATGGCGGTCAGCGCATCATTTCGAAGGCGCCCATGACTCAAATTCTCCGCTTGCCGATAAAGATTGTAAGCTTCTTCATTTTCCGTTCCGCGTTCCCGTAAAGCGCCACTCCGAGTGGCGAAGCGGCTGAAAAACACACCATAAACCGCCGCTAGAAGAACACCTACGACACTCGCAGCGGCTGCTGCGCGTCGCCAA
>JAICPV010000322.1 GCA_025929655.1 Pyrinomonadaceae bacterium | reverse complement strand
TGGGACGAAGGGGCGAGTCGTGGAAAGCGCAGGCACCAGGACTCAAAGGACGCTTTCGCACCCACGCCCAAAATTAAGCACTCGGGGCGTGGCTCGGGTGGTGGCCGACGCCCAGACGCTTTGCTCGGACTTAGAACGAGTGGTCCCTTCGTGTCCAACAAACCCTGTTGTCGAGAATACTCATGAACGCGTTAATGACTTTGGCGCGGCAGGCGGAAGCAGGCAGAAAATGTTGTGATCGTAGCTTCTCGCACTGATTCCACCGACGATAGGCAAGTCAAAAAAACCCGCGCGTGACCCGAATTTTTTAGAATAACATTATTGACAGTAGCACATCTCGTGAGATATGTTCGCATCATGAAAACACAATTGCTTAAGGGCATTGCCCTGGCGTCATTAGTTACCGTGATGGCGACTCCGATTTACGCGCAAACGGCGGATTCGAGTAATCAAGCCGCTGAACAGCCCGTGAGCGAGGAGGCCGGTTACGGTGTGGGAGCGGCACTGGCGAGCGTGTTCTATATCCCGGCGAAGGTGACCTACGCGGGACTAGGCTTGCTGACCGGCGGACTTGGTTACGTGCTGACCGGTGGTAGGACTGATGTTGCCAACAACATCATCTATCCCGCAATAGGCGGCCACTACGTCGTTACGCCGAATCACCTGAAGGGGACGGAGCCGATCTATTTCGTCGGCGCGCCGCCGCCCGTCGAGATCGAAACCGGACCGCGGGCCGATGCAGCTCCATCGACTACGACCGCGACTCGCTAGCACCAAAGCAAACCCCGCGTTTCGAATTCTTGATAAAATCCAGCAGGGTAGACACGTCATGGGTGACCCTGCTGGACTCCTCTAGTTCTTTTACCGCTAATGCGAGATTGCGTCCTTTCCGAAACAATATCCGGAAAGCCTCGCGAATCGCGCGAATTCTCTTATCGTCGAATCCAGCCCGTTTCAGACCCACGACGTTAACGCCCCTGACCGTGTGCTGCCAGTCGATAACCGCGAAAGGGGGCACATCGCGGCTCGTTCCGCTGAGCCCGCGCATCAAGGCATAGCCGCCGATTTTGACGAACTGGTGGACGACACAGTGACCGGAAATGAAGACGAAGTCGCCGATCTCCACATAGCCGCCAAGCAAAGCGCCGTTCGCCAGAACTATATTATCGCCGAGCCGGCAGTTGTGACCGACGTGGGCGGTCGCCATCAGGAAATTGTTATTGCCGATAATCGTCGCCGAGCCGGCGGCGGTGCCGCGATGGATTTGCACATGCTCACGAAGGATATTTTTAGCGCCGATGCGAAGATAGGTTTCTTCTCCGCCGTATGCCTTGTCTTGTGGCGCATCTCCGAGCACCGCACCCGGGTGAATTTCGTTATCTTCGCCGATTTCCGTCCAACCGGTAATATAGACGTGCGCCATCACGCGCGTGCCACGCTTGATCTTTACGGGTCCTTCGATCACCGCATAAGGGCCGATTTCGACATCGGAATCGATCTCGGCCTTTGTGTCAATGATTGCGCTTGGATGAATTTTCATAGAAGCAAAGTCAATTCTAAAACACATCCGAAGTTCGAATATTTAAATCCGAAACAAACCCTCAGGGCAAATCCGAAATTCGAAGCGTGAAGTTCGAAAGCGAAACCCCACACCTAAACTATAAAAGATTGCTAAACGTCGAATCCTGGTCGGGCCGTTTGGAACATTTTTTGTTTCGAGCATTTTGGCTGGTCAAAGTTCCCCATCATCGTCCTCTTCGACATTGAAGTCCGTTTCCTCCCCGGGAACACGATAGCGTTCCTCCACCCAAGCACCTAGATCGATGAGCCGGCAGCGTTCCGAACAAAACGGCCGATGCGGGTTATTTTCCCACGAGACTTCCTTGCGGCAAGTTGGGCATGTCACTTTGGCAGGCACGTGCTCTCGCTCGCTAGCTATCTACGGTGCTCGCGTCGAAAAGTCCTTCGACCTCGAGTTTTTTTTCGATCAAACCCTGATCGAGCGAATAACCGATGAACCGCTCGAGGTTGGCGCGGTTCTTTTTCACCCCGTGCGGCCACGGATCTTCGCCGAAGGCGTTTCTTTCCTCTTCGAATAAATGTCGACCCCAGACAAACCGCGACCAGTTCGGATCGTCGTAGTATTGCATGCAAACTTCTTTGGCGCGATCGAACATCGCCATAATATTCGACGCCAGCGATCGATGGTTCTTTAACACCTCGTCTTTGAAAGCAATCAAGTGCATGATCGGATAGTAGCGGTTCTTTCTGAAATAATTCGTCTCTTCGAGCTTGGGATCGGCGAACAGGCGGCGGATAGCGCGGCCGCCGCGCAGCGCTTCTTGCGGCGGGTGCGGCACCATCAGGGCATCGAGCTCGCCGCTCTCCAACATGCCGCCGATCTTCTGGCCAGGGTTCAAGAGCTGCATCTTGACGCCTTTGAGCGGCTTGAGCGGCACGGCCTCGTCCTTGGAAATGTACCAGTCGATTTCGCGCCACGGCACGCCGTATTCGGCCTGCAAGTCTCCCTTCGCCAGTACGGAGAGCGTGGTTTGAAACGTGCTCAGTCCAACTTTTTTGCCGGTCAGATCCTGCGGTGATTTGATCCCGGCATCGGCGTTGACCCAGATCTGCGAGAGACTGAACAGCCTCCGCGGAAATACCGGGATGGCGGTAAACGGCATGCCGCGGCTCTTGGCGATTAGATAGGACGACAGCGACAACTCGCAGATGTCGAACTCACCCTTTTGCAGCATACGCTCATGGCGGTCTTGACCATGTTTCAATGGATGCGACTGGCCGACTTCCAACACTTGCAAGTCGACACCGTCCGGGCGCACTGAACCATCGAACAGCGGAATATGCCGGTCGTAATGGGATAGAGCCATGGTTAATTTGGGATCTGCCATTGTCGATCTCCTCGCAGCTATTTTTAGGATTGGATCAATTCTATTCTTGCCTACTTAAGAAATGATCTCAAACCGCAGGCTGCGTAAAAATTACTTTTGTGGTTCGACTAAGCGCTCAACGGTATCCCTAGCTTGCGCGGCGGAGCCGCAACCAAAATCGCAACGGACATCTCACCACAGAGGCACGAAGAGCACGAAGGTAGAAAATTGAAGATAATTCCTGGGCCCTTCGTGCCCTTCGTGCCTTCGTGGTGACGTGGTATTGAATTATTGATTCAGCAATTTGAATCGCCGCAAAATTTGCGCACGCAGCGAAAACTCTCAACTAGGTAATGTCATTAGGTAATGCAATACAGAGCAAAACCGGCCCGAAGCTTCGCTGAAGCCTTTTCATGAAGACGATGAAAAATTTTAGGGAAGATGGATTTCGAGGCTACATGCCTGACTTTTTATCCCGCACAAGCCTGGTCGTATAGCAGCCGGTTCCGCCGACTCTGTTGATATCCCAATTGCAGATGAGGTCGCCCAGAAGCCATTTATCGTTGCCGCTTTTAACAACGTCCCTAATGCCGAATTTCGCAAATGACACCACGGGTTCGCATTGATTGAAATTACCGATGCTTGAGCTGACGACTGGTATCACTCCCCAGTCATTCGCCAAAGGCGGGTTTGCTTCGCCGCTCAGACCGTCACCATTGTGTTTATAAACGTTTTCGAACGTTTGAAGTACAGGGGTTATTTGCCCGTTGTTGAGATGAATGCAGCCCACGCCCATATTGACTCCCGGAATATTTCCGCAGGTCAAATTATTGCCGACCAGCGCTTTAATGGTCGGGGCATTCGCGGGTTGTATGTTGAAAGTCG
>JAICPV010000398.1 GCA_025929655.1 Pyrinomonadaceae bacterium | reverse complement strand
CTTATATCTTCGATAATTTGCTTCCATCCGCTGCTGTCTTGCTCGAACGCCTCGTCGGCGTTGAACGTGTCGCTCAGAAGGCAGATGAGAGCTTCAAGGAGCCTCGAGTAACCTAGCTCCCGAACGATTTCGGCGTCTACTAACCGGATCGCTTCCTCTACCTTTTCGGTTTTCCATAAGAAGGCTTCCGATTCGTCCATCACGGAAAAATCAGAAGGGATCCCAGCGAGGTCGTAAAAGTCGCGGCATATACGCGCAGCCAGCGAATGCATCGTGCTTATCTGCGCCGCGTCGACCTCTGCCAACGCGTCTTCGCCGGACTCGGCGATATTTTCCGCTAACGTGGCGCGGATGCGCGAGCGCAGCTCATCGGCAGCCTTGTCGGTGAACGTGACGGCGACGATCGACAGAGGCGACATTTTGCCCACAACGACGTGATGCAGGTAGCGGTGCGCGAGCATCCGCGTCTTTCCCGTCCCCGCGCCGGCGGTAACGGCTACGCTGCATGGGGCTTCGGCGGCATTTTTTTGTTCGGGTGTGAGTATCACTTTGAGGGTCTTTTCCGGACGATCCGGTGTCCGTTCCGGCAAACAATGTCGAGGTCGCAGTAAGTACACGCCTTGAGTTCCACATCCGGCCCGACCGAAAGATCGCCGGTTGACAGCATCGCGCGCGCACGCGCGGCGAAGGTCGCTAGATCCTCAGCCTCTGACTTTGCTTTGATGCGCTTCCCTTTCGTAAGCGAGTAATAAACGCCCTCGCTCACTGTTTCGTTCGGGAAAAGCTTGGGAAGTGCGACGCTAATATAGATCGGGAGTTGAAGATCGACGTTCGCCTTCCCTTCCACGTTTTGCACGCCCGACGATACCGCCGAGCCTGTTTTGTAGTCTATCGCGGCCAGGCCGTCTGCGGTGCGATCGACGCGATCGATCTTGCCGCAGAGTTGGAATCCTTCCCATTCCGCGCGGAATTCCGCTTCGAATACTAGCGGCTTGGCATCTTCCTGAATAAACTCGGCCGCGGCGATGGCACGACGCAGGATCTCCAGATGTTCCGTCCGCTGCAGGTCCCAATTGACCAGCTGGGGCAAATCGAATTTCTCCGCGTCGTTTTCAGCTTCGACGAACGCATCGTCGAGAACCTCGGCCAGGCGTGCCCTTATATCGCCTCCGGCCGCTGCTTTCTTGAAAGCGATTTCCAGCACGCGATGGTAAAAGCTTCCCCGCGTGATCGGGGAAAGCTGCGTCTCAGGTTCGTCCGACGGCAACAGCCGCAGCAGGTTTTTCCCGAACCATTTGAAACCGCATTGACCAAGCGACGTGAGCTGCGAAACGCTGAACGTACGCGCCGAAACGTCGATCGCTTCACCAAGCATCCCATCATATTCGCCGCAGGCATCTATACTCTCGCGTTCCAATTCGATTTCGTATCGTCGCCGGGCAGCGGGGAAATCGGGATCCGTAACAACAGCGTTCCTCAGATTCGAACGAAGAAATTCGCTCGGGCTGGCCACGACGGTCGCGCGCGATCGCACTGGTTCGACGCCAAGCTGCGCGAAAAACGGGCTTTCGATCTTCACCTCTTTTCCGATCAGCTGCGGATAGCTCAAACACAGCGATTCCCGTGCGGATCGAAGCATGAAATAAAACGACAACGCTTCCCAACGCGGCACCTCGGCCGCTTCTTCAAATTCGATGCCCTCTTTCATCAGCCGCTTTCGTTCGTGGAAATCGATGATCGCGTTGTCTTCCGATCTTGCGGGGAATATACCCTCCGCCATCCCGACCGAAAATATGTGCCGAAAGCGGCCGCCGATGATGACGTTCGGTTCGCAGACCTTGATACCGACCCCTGTGGTGGCAAAATCAACCGAAACCGAAGCAAGGACCTCGCGGACAGTCGCTATGAAAAAGGCGAGCGTAACTTTTCCGGGCCTCTCGACTTTTGCAGTCTCCGCCAGTGCCTCGGCGAAGCACGAATAGCTGTTCGTTTCACGCGCGTATCGTCCGCTTTTCGCTCTTACGTCGAATCGCTCCAGCGCGCCGGTCAGGTGATTCGCGTATTCCCGGATCTCAGCGCTGTCGGGCCAGTCGAGACACTCGATCTCGTTACAAACCGCCTTCCATTGCTCGACCCCGGTTATTCGCGAGCCTTGCACGGTCGGCCATTGCGGTCCCGAAATGCCCGTGCCGTATGGATGTTTCAGGAGGTGTATAACGCTGTCGCGATCGCATCCGTTTTCAACGCAATCGAGCACCAGCGAGATGAAGGAACCGGTGAATGTTTCGAAGAGTGCTGCCTGGAGCTCGATCTTCACCGGCAATCCATATTCCGACGCGATCAGTGAGACTAATGGCGCGTACGATTTCACGTCACGGGACACGATGGCAACGTCGGATGGGTCCATGCCGTTGGAGACCAGGGCCTTAGCTTTGCCCAGAACCGCCCGAACCTCGGTTTCGATGTCCGGGTACGAGCATGCTTCGAGCTGGGGCAGTTCGACGCGGGATCCGGGTTCGACGAAACGCCGCGCCGCTTCAGAGCCAACGGAAGCCGGCGATTCCCCGTCGTTTTCGTCCAGAATCCATCCCCAGACCTTCAGCCGTTCCGCCCATTGAGCATTGACCTTGAATATCGGGTTGGCATGACACGGCAGGTGATAGATCGACTCTTCGCCCGCGACCGCATTGATGAAAAATATCTCTTCCTTTCGAGCACGGAAATACCCGTAGATGAAAAGCGCCAGCGGTTCGAGTTCCAGCTGCGAGGCTCGCCAAAGAATGGCAGATCTATCGACAAGGCCGCGGCGGCGCAATTCCGATTCGTATTCGAGGGCGATCAACGCAAAACGCGCCGCCCGGGGCGAGCCAAATCTTTGGAGTTCCGCCGTATCGATGCCTGTACGGAGCACGGTCTCCAGGATAGGTTTGACGCTGGACGCCGCAGGCCCGCCGGTACGTCCTTCGACACGCTCGATAGCGCGTTTCAGGAGAACATGCGATTCGATCTCGGTAGCGATCCGAACGCCGGCGTTTTGCAATGCTTCTTTTGCGATG
>JAICPV010000579.1 GCA_025929655.1 Pyrinomonadaceae bacterium | reverse complement strand
CAAGCCCGTGAGGGATCAGGGACATGCGGGAGGCGTGGGGTTGAAGCGGAGAGGGAGGGATTCGAACCCTCGTGGCGGTTTAAGCCGCCAACAGCATTTCCAGTGCTGCCAGTTCAGCCGCTCCTGCACCTTTCCGCGAATTATTTAGATTACCAATGAAGCCCTCTGGGTGGCTAATTTGGTCTGCAGTTTTTTGAACTAAGTGCTCGGTTCCTGTTCGTCGTCGGCTTCGCTGTTCGGTTCGTGATCGGCGACGGCAGCCGCCTCATCAACCGCCTCCGCGTCGTCGCTCGAAAACCAGGTGAAGAAGAAGCCCGCGAGAAGCGCCCCCAGCATCGGCGCGACCCAGAAAAGCCATAGCTGCGTTATTGCCCAACTTCCCCCATATACTGCCACGAAAACAGCCGGCCCCGTCGAGCGAGCCGGATTTACCGACGTATTTGTGACGGGGATCGTAACCAGATGGATCAGTGTCAGGCATAGGCCGATCGCGAGCGGTGCAAACTGCGTGGGTGCGAGCTTGCTGGTCGAGCCGAGGATCACGATCAAGAAGAAAAAGGTGGTTACGACCTCTGCAATGAAAGCCGCCAGCGCGGAATATGTGCCGGGCGAACCCGGCGTATTCTCAAACCCGTTCGCGGCGAACCCGGAATTCATTAATGTCGATGCCGAGAGCCCGGCTTTACCCGTGGCGATCAGGTATATCAAACCTGCAGCTGCGATCGCGCCTAAAACCTGGGCGATGGTGTAAGGAAGCAGTTCTCTAGCAGAGAACCGCCTCGCCGCCCAGAGGCCGACGGAAACGGCGGGATTGAAATGTGCGCCGGAAACATGTCCGAAGGCGTATGCGCCGGTCAAGACCGTTAGGCCGAACGCGAAAGCTACACCGAAAAACTGGATGCCCAACGTCGGATAACCGGTCGCGAGAACCGCCGCACCGCATCCGCCAAAAACGAGCCAAAGCGTGCCGAGGAACTCGGCAGTCAGACGTTTACTTAGAGGCATATATAGGAACTCCTTTCGTCAAGAATCTTTCCGGTCAACTGCTCTAAGAACGACCTTGCCACACAACACACCCGACGATGCGACGCAGGTCTTAGTAAATTAAATTGGCTTGTTAAATGATGGCGGAGAGGGTGGGATTCGAACCCACGGTACCCGTTAGGGTACAACGATTTTCGAGACCGTCCGATTCAACCACTCTCGCACCTCTCCGCGCGAATTGTTAATGATAATTGCTTTGGCGCGGGAATATCAAGTAATACGGCCAGCGTCGCGGCGAGCGCGGAAGAACTGCTGCATCAATTCACGGCATTCATCGGCGAGGACGCCATTGACGACCTCGATACGATGATTTAGCTTTTCGCTCGTACAGATTCGAAAATGCGTTTCGACCGCACCGAAGCGCTCGTCCTGCGCGCCGAATATCAATCGCGAAACCCGGGCGTTCACAAGGGCGCCGGCGCACATCGCGCAAGGCTCAATGGTCGTATAAACAACCGTGTCGGTCAAACGATAAGTACCGATTTTTCGGGCGGCTGCGCGCAAAACCAATATTTCGGCGTGAGCGGTCGGGTCGCAGGTCGAAATCGTT
>JAICPV010000426.1 GCA_025929655.1 Pyrinomonadaceae bacterium | reverse complement strand
GCGGCGGAAATCCGAATAAAGGCGGCGACAATCCGAATAAGGGTGGGAACCCGAACAAAGGCAGCGATCCCGATAAGGGCGGCAATCCCGATAAGGGCGGCAATCCCGATAAGGGCGGCAACCCGAATAAAGGCGGGAATCCAAATAAAGGCGGAGATCAGGGCAAGGGAAAAGGGAAGAAACCCTAGATCATCATCAACGAACAATCGCGCGGGCTTAAAAAATGTCAGTCCGCGCTTTTTTCTACTTCAGCGACGGACTCGATCGGCCATATCTCCACATCGACCGGTCCACCGAAATGTACCATCGGCTCACCGTTTGGGGCGATCAAATTATTCGCGGTGAAAAGATCCGTCTCGAATGAATTGAGACCAGCGTAACGCAGCGGCCACGCTTCGTGATGAATACGGCAGCGATAGATCTTTTCGTTATGCTCTGTAAATAAGCAATAGCGTTCGGTCAGGAAGAATTCGATCGATCCCGGGATCGCATGGAACGGATCGCCTTTCTCGACGGACCAATTTGCGTTGAAGCGTGCGCGTTTTTCCGCCGGCCGCTTGAGGTTGTAATCGATCGCCCCGTCGCTCTCGGTCAATTCGATCTGCGAATAGAAATACGGCAGGTGATAAAGAAGCCGGGCGCCCCAGACGCCAAGTGCCGAATTGGCATCGAGAGAAAAAAACCAAACGCCGGGCTCGTCGGCAAGATGAACATACGTGCGGCAATTCAGCTCATGAAACGCGCTCAGCCAGGGAATCGGCGGAGTGAAAATCGGCCGAACATTCCACATCGTGAACGGCGTCAGCGCGACATACGCCTTTTCTCTAAAGGTGTCGATCTCGAGCGGCGCCGGAATATGCGGGCGCAGCGATTCAACAGGCACCTCCCAATGCATAAAGAGCAGCTTGCCCCACGACTGATGCATTACCGGCGTCCCTTCCGGCCGGCGGCGTTCGGCGACACGGTCCTCAAGATGCGGCTCTTCGTTCATATTGAACGGCAATTCTAACGTCCGCCGAGCTAACGATCTGTCCGTTTCCAAACAATACTTATTACGGAATGGCCGTGCGAAACTGTCGCAGCGTTACACCTGACGGGAAACGCTACTTCCGATGCGGTGGGAGATATTGTAAATGCCTCGGAGGGGAAGTACATTGAACAGCTTATAATTGCCGACCGCCGCAAGGCCGGCGGATGCCAGGCATCCGCATTGTGAGCAGTCGGGCGTTCCGCCGAATTGGCACGGGGTGACGCGGCTGGTCAGGTCTGCTGAAAGATTAAGCGTTGTGCGGGCGAAGATGCACTCGTCCGGCGACGAGGGCGGGTTTCGATAACCTTCAGCGACCAGGTCGGGAAAAACGAGCTTGGGGAACCGGCCGCGCAAGTCAACAAATTCGCTGATCACTTTCGACCTTGTCTCCGGTGCCAGTATCTCCTCGCCTTTCGCACCGATCTGCGGCGTGAAAAGGCTCATCCATATCTGGCGGACTTCCGTGCGCGCCGACCAGAAGTTGAGAAACTCTTCGTAGTAACCTGCGCGATCCGCGGTCTGCGCCGTTACGGTAGAATGTACCGTGATCGTGTGGCCCTTAATATTTCGGAGAATGCGTTCGTAGGTGGCAGGTTTCCGACGTGCGTCGTGTTCCGGTTGAAGGCCGTCGATCGATACGACGAGATAGAGTTCCTTTATGCTGCTCCATTCTTTCGGTATTTCACGTACCGCGCTGGTGACAAGCTGAACGGCTATATTTCGCTCGCTTAATTTCGGAAGCAGAACGTTCAATTCGCGAAATCTGACAAGTGGCTCGCCTCCGACAATGGAAAGATGCAGCGGCTTATGCTTATCGACGAGCGACAGGACGTTTTGAACAAGATCGTCGCCTTTGAAATCGGTGAGATCGCGAAGGCCCGTTCCATGAAGATGTTCTGGTTCGTAAGCGTAGCAGCCGGGACAGCGCAGCGGACATTCGCGCGTTATCTCTATGGACATTGTCGGGTAGCCGCCCGTTAAGATGCGCCCCCATGCCCTGATGACATCCAGCTTCCTCATTCGCTCCCTCGCCTTAAGGATACAAATCCGGCGCGAATAAAAAAAGGTCGGTTGAAAATAGAAAATGCCCCGACGCAAGCGGCAGGGCATTCCTTCAATAGTTTTCTTCAATTACCAGCCGCCGCCGTAGCCGCCACCGCCGCCGCGGTTGCCGCCGTAGCCGCCACCGCCGCCGCCGCGACGTCCGCCGCCGCCGCTGTTGCGGTCAGCCTGCGGTTTCGCTTCGTTGACCTTCAGCGTCCGGCCGTCGATCTCTTTGCCGTTGAATTCGGCGATCGCTGCCTGGCCTTCGGCCTGCGACGACATCTCGACAAAACCGAAACCGCGCGAGCGGCCCGTTTCGCGGTCCTCGATGATGTTCGATGACTGCACAGTGCCGACGGTTCCGAAAAGGTCGTTGAGGTCCTGATTGGTGGTATTGAAAGAGAGATTTCCTACGTACAGTTTCATTTTAATTTTTTCCTATTTCCCGCAATTGATGCGGGCGGTCCTGCGAAGCATGAAACTCGGGCGTGTTGCTTTTTTCGAAGAGAAAAGTGCCGGGTTTCGGATACTCAAAAAACTTCTGAGAGCTACTTCTTAACTTTCTGACAATGGCCTGCTCTCTGACTTATCCAAAAACCGTTTCGAGACAAAGCGCGTTTCCAATAGCGAACGCGAGAGTAGGATTAACTTCTAAAGATTTTACATTTTAGCTGGCAAAATGCAATCACCACCAAAAAACGGCGCCGGGGCTGCGATATGTCCCGGATCGATGCGGGATGCAAACCGGGGAACGTACCCTT
>JAICPV010000491.1 GCA_025929655.1 Pyrinomonadaceae bacterium | reverse complement strand
GCCGGCGGGATGCCGACGAGCTCGAATTTGGCGAGGCTGCGGTTTCCGGCGGCGATCTCGCGTTCGCCCTGGAGAATGTGAATTTCTACGGATTGCTGGTTGTCGACGACGGTCGTGAACGTCATCGTGTTTTTCAGCGGGATCGATGCGTTTCTTGAAATGAGTTTGACGAACAAACCGCCGCGTGTTTCAAGCCCGAGGCTGAGCGGCAGCACGTCCAGCAAAACGATATCCTTGACGTCGCCCGTGAGAACGCCGCCCTGGATCGCGGCGCCCATCGCGACGACCTCGTCCGGGTTGATCTCGGACGACGGGGCCTTTCCGAAAACTTCCTGAACGGTTTTTGCGATGATCGGCGAACGCGTCTGGCCGCCGACCAAAATTACTTTGTCAACATCGGACGGCTGCAGTTTCGCGTCCCACATGGCCTTCTGGCATGGTTCTACTGACGCCTGGACCAGGTCCATAACCAGCTCTTCGAACTTCGAACGCGAGAGCGTGGCATTGATATGCTTCGGCCCCGAAGGATCGGCCGCGATGAATGGCAGGCTGATGTTCGTTTCGGTTACACTGGAGAGCTCGCATTTGGAACGTTCGGCTGCCTCTTTGAGCCTCTGCAGCGCGAGGCGATCGTTCGATAGGTCGATGCCTGTTTCACCCTGAAACGTCTGTACGAGCCAATCAATAATTCTTTGGTCGAAATCTTCGCCGCCAAGAAATGTGTTTCCGGAGGTCGAAAGAACTTCGAAGACGCCGTCGTTGATCTCGAGGATCGAAATATCGAATGTGCCGCCGCCAAGGTCGTAAACCGCGACCTTTTCGGTTTTCTGTTTGCCGAAACCGTAAGCAAGAGCCGCGGCCGTAGGCTCGTTGATGATGCGTTCCACTTCAAGGCCCGCGATCTTTCCCGCGTCGCGTGTCGCCTGTCGCTGCATGTCGTCGAAGTATGCCGGGACGGTGATGATCGCTTCGGTGACCTTGTCGCCGAGAAATTCTTCGGCCGCGAGCTTCAACCGTTGCAGAACGATCGCCGAGATCTCCGGCGGACTGTATACACGGTCGAGCACGCGGATATGGGCGTCGCCATTCGGCGCCTCGACGATCTCGAAGGGCACGGTCGAGCGCATCTTTTCCACCTCGGGCGAGTTAAACTTTCGGCCGATCAGCCGCTTTACGGCGTAGAGCGTGTGTGCCGGGTTGGTAACGGCCTGCCGCTTCGCGATCTGACCGACAAGCTTTTCGTCCTTGTCGGTGAAGCCGACGACGGACGGCGTCGTGCGGCCGCCTTCTTTGTTGGAGATGATCTGCACGGTGCCGTTTTCCAGAACGGAAACGCAGCAGTTCGTGGTGCCGAGATCGATGCCGATTACTTTGCTCATAGCTTTTGTCCTTTTGTGGAAGATGGAATAAGGCGGGCGTGGAAGTTATTCGCTGGGTAGTGCGGTTTCGGGAGAAACATCTGACTCTTCTTCATTTCCGAGCATCTTTTCAAACGTTTTCTGTTCCGTGGATTTTTCCACCGGACGTGCAACACGGACGATCGAATGCCTAATAACGCGATCGCCGATCCTGTAGCCTTTCAAAAGTTCGCCGCTGATCGAATTGGGCGGAAAATCTTCAGTTTCTTCCGTTGCGGCGGCTTCGTGGAGATGCGGATCGAACGGCTGGCCGACCGTTGTTATCGGCTGAATTCCAAGTTCCGCGAGCACTTCATTGATCTGCTGATTCACCAGCACGACGCCGTCGACGAAATGCTGGAATTCGTTCTTTTCGTCGCGCGACAGTTCGACCGCAAAATCCACCGCGCGGTTGAGATTGTCCAGAGCGGGCAGCATCTGCGTCGTCATGTTGCAAACCTGATTTTCGAAGGTTTCCCGGCGTTCCTTTTCGACGCGGACTTTGTAATTCGCAAGGTCCTTCATCCGACGGTTGGATGCATTCAAAAGGTCGTCTCGCTGGTCTTCGAGCAAGGCGAGCTTTTCCTTCAGGGCCTTGTTTTCTGCTTCGAGTTTTGTACGAGCCGCTTTTTCCCGAGTAAGCTCTGCGGGGTCCACCGCGGGCGGTTCCGGCTTCGGCGGCTCTTTCGGAAAATCGCTTTTCATGAAATCGGGAAGTTCGCCGCCGTCGAACGATTCTGCCAATTCGATAACGGTCGTTTCCGCCGTGATATGGAGGTCCTTTTCCTTTTCCTCAAGCTCGCGTATGAAGTCGTCGACCGACACGGATTCATCCGTTTCGGCCGGCTCGTCGGCGCCTTCGAGGCTGTCGATCTCTTGTTCTGGATTCATTAGTTAATGCAAAACTCCCGAACGGAGTCTTGAGACGGGTTTAGTGACTTGCGGAGTCCCGCGACATCACTTTTTC
>JAICPV010000421.1 GCA_025929655.1 Pyrinomonadaceae bacterium | reverse complement strand
TTAGCCCTCCCTAACGGTCAGGCTTCTGCTTTTCTTAGTTACTTGATTTCAGGTACTTCTCCGGGATCTTATTGTCCGGCGTTTCGGCCTGCCAGTAGATATTGACAACCCACCAGCGTTTGCCGTCGTTCATAAGCTGGAAGCTGTTGATCCCGCGCATAAAGGGTTCTTTGTCGTCCTTCTTGCGGAAGGCGTGATAAGTAGAAAACACCTGCGCGATGTTGCCGTACTGGTCGACGTGGCGTGCCAGCTCGCGTTCGTGGAACCCGTCGCGTTCGAGCACCGGGCCGCTGCGTGTAACGTAATCTTCCGGCGTCAGATATCGGGCGTTCACGACACCGGTCTGCGGGTTCTTGCCCGTGGGAATCAGCTTCGCATCCGGGCGGAACAGGCTTCGGAAACGGTCCCAGTCGCGCTTCTGGCCTGCGTCGCCGCTTATCACGTCGTACACGGCCTTCATGATCGCGTCGATCGAATTGACGTCAGCGGGATTGGCTTCTTTAACGGCCGGAGCGGCGTTGGTTGTTGGAGTTGTTTGCGCCATGGCTGAACCCGTCAGCAGCAATACGCAAAAAAGGAATGAAAGTTTTTTCATAGTCCGTTATTTACGTCCAAAAAACTCGCGGGTTTCAGGTTTGATCCAATAAATGAGCAGCGGAATGACTGCGGGCCAGGTACAGCAGCTCGACATGCCGATCGCGATCATGACGATGCCGACGATCCAGTTGTACGGTTTCGGCGGAAGAATCGAGGCAACAAGAAAGATGGCGAAAAAGATCGTTCCCAGAATGGCGTAGATCAAGCCCATGATCAGCGACTCTTCAGCCGATTGGTTGTTCGTCGCGGGCTGCAGATAGGCGACGATCAATCCGAATGTCGCGACCAATGCGTACAGCGCGGCGAGCGAGCCGCAGTACACTCGATACCAAAAAAACGTTTTGCGCCCGGTTTCGTTTGGCGCTTGATAGGTGCTTTCGTAGCTAAGCGGCGCGTAGGCCTCGTTACCGAACGTGCTATGTGCACGGTCCCGCTCTGTCTCTGTTTCAACAAAAGCGGATTGCGGCAAGCTGCTGAAGGGCATGCTGCACGATGTGCATTGAAGCGCGGATAGCCGGTTCATCGAACCGCAGTTTGGGCATCTAATTTCGGTCATTCGGTTTTCCGGAACGAAAGTTCCGTGCGGGTTTCAAGTATTTCCTGGAGGCCGGCCGGCAATGCGGCAAAGAAATTATAGCCTGTTTTCCCTTCGATCGAACGGATATTTGTGCGGTAACGCTGCCACGTTTGGTGTTCGATCCCGTCGATGTTCGGCATGTCGACGGCGATGACGCGGGTTCGCTGATCGATCATACCGCCGGGCCGCAAAAACACGACGACCTTCCAGCAATTTGTCGGCACGACGACTCGATTTTTCAGAAAACCCTGCTCGCCGTAAACTCCCGCGATCTGATATGCGTCCCAACCGCGGCGAACCTGTCCGCGGACGTACGATTCGAATTTCTGCCACGGATATTGGTTCAGATCAGACGACTGCGGGACGATGTTCGTCATCAAAAATGTCTCACCGAACGTTTGCGGCGAGCCGAACCGGTCCCCCGCCGGAACCAAATGCCCGCGGTCATAGCCGCTGCGGGAGTAATCTGTCGATGCGATCTGTTTGAAACCCCCGGGAAGCCGCGGATCAGGTCGAAAATCCGGACGTTCGACCGCTTCGCCAAGATCGCTTCGACTAGTTCTCCATGCGATCCAGTTAACCGTGCCGCGTGAATTGCTATACGAAAATGCCGAGCCATCGCCGGTAACGAGAAAATTATCCCGGTCCTCACCGGCATCGGAGATATTTCCGAAAACGGAAACGGCGGCGTTCAAATTGTTTTGCGGTGCGGGCGGAGTTTCGGCGGTGTTGCTTTGCCCCGCTTCCTGATAAAAACTGCAGCCGGCGAGCACAGCCGAAAGCATCAAAGTTACGCACGCGAGATTTGCGATGGGAGCCTGTTTCATTCGAAATGAAAGTTTAGCAAACGCGCAAGCGGCGTCTCGATTCGATAGAATATGAATGTGGGCGAGAGGAAACATCTGACAGGTTTGTCGCGGACAGAGCTCGCCGAGTTCATGGCTGAATTCGGCGAGCCGCGATACCGCGCCGATCAGTTGTTCCGCGGGATCCATCAGCGGCGGCTGCAGTCGTTCGACGCCATGACGGATCTGCCGAAAGCTCTGCGCGATAGATTAAATGACGAAGCGACGCCGTCGACGCTGACCGTCGAATCGAAATACGTTTCGTCTGACGGCACCCGCCGCTACCTGATGAAAACCCGGGAGGGCAATCCGGTTGAAACCGTTTTCATCCCGAC
The DNA here is from genome assembly GCA_025929655.1 of Pyrinomonadaceae bacterium. Taxonomy (GTDB): domain Bacteria; phylum Acidobacteriota; class Blastocatellia; order Pyrinomonadales; family Pyrinomonadaceae; genus OLB17. Next base: position 497 of record JAICPV010000421.1, on the reverse strand, counting down.
CGAAAACCGCGACACGATCTGCTTCTCGTCTCAATCGGGCTGCGCATTGAAATGCGATTTTTGTTTGACGGCGAAATTGGGCCTGCTTGGAAATCTCACCGCCGGGGAGATCGTCGAGCAGATCATTACCGTGCTGAACGACGTTTACGGCATCGGCAGCGAGACGCCGCACGGGACGAACCTGGTCGCGATGGGCGCCGGCGAGCCGTTTCAGAATTTCGCCAACCTTTTAAAAGCGCTCGCGATCATGTCGGATGAAAACGGCCTCTTTATCGTCCCGGGGCGCGTAACGGTTTCAACCGTCGGGATCGTGCCGAAGATCCTGGAATTCGCAAAACTCGAACGCCGGCCCAACCTCGCGATATCCCTGTCGGCGCCTAGTGATGAGCTGCGAAATCGTTTGATGCCGATCAACAAACGATGGAGCATCGATGAGCTGATGTCCGCGGCGAAAACGTTCGAGCGCACCTTGAAGCGCGGTGAGAGATTTACTTTTG
>JAICPV010000206.1 GCA_025929655.1 Pyrinomonadaceae bacterium | reverse complement strand
TCGAAGAAGGCCGTTCTGCCGCCGCAGAAGCCGCCTCGATCCCGTGGTATCGCCGTCTCGGTTTCGCGTTCCAGGCACCAGCGCTTGCGGCAGCGGCGATGGCATTGCTGCTGGTGGGAACCGTCGGCTTCCTTCTCGTTCAAAACCAAAACCTGAATCAACAGGTCGCCGCCCTCAATTCCAACGGGCAGAATTTAAGCCAACTCCGCGAGCGCGAGGCAGAGCTTCAGGCGATGATCGAGGCGGAGCGTGCCGCGGGCAGTGACCTGACCACCGACCTTGAGTCCGAAAGAGAGCGGCGGGCTGCTTTAGAAGCCGAGCTGTCCGAGCTTCGCAAACAGATCAATTCGAATAAACCCGGAAATGAATCGCAGATCGTCCCAACCATCGCAACTTTGATACTTCGTCCGACCGGAATACGCGGCGGGCCGGAAAATGTCCGAAGGCTTCGGCTTGACGACGAAAAGCGAGTGGCATTGAAGATCGTTTTACCGGCGGAAAGATCTGAGGGCACGTTTTCCGTAAAGGTCAACGATATTCCTTCCGCGACCAGCATCAAACCGATCAGGGAGCCCAGCGGCTCGAGCAGCATCACAGCCACCGTGGCTTCATCGTTCTTCAGGAACGGACTGAACCGCGTCGAGGTCTTCGATTCAAATTCGCAGAATGTAGTTTCTTTCGCCGTTGTTTGCGAGCGCGGCCCTGTCCGATAAGAAGTATGTTTTTAGAAATTTCAACTTTTAGGTCTTTCCGCATAAGTGCTTGTTTTTGCCTTATGTTGGTATTGCTGGGATTGAATGCCTCCGTCTTTGCGCAACCCGATCAGTTGTCAAAAGCTGACGCCCTTTTCGCCGAAGCTAAAGAACTTGCCGCGGCTGGAACATCAGAATCGACGTCGCAGGCACTTTTGAAATTCGAAGACGCCTCCGCCATGTTCACATCGGCGGGCTCGATCCAAAAAGTGCGTGACGTTGCTCTGGAACACGGCGCCTTCTTAATGAAGATCGGGACCGATATGATGAACGCCGGGAAGCTCAAGGAAGCACGCCCGTTCTTCGAATCCGCACTTGCTAAGTTTGAATTTCTGAAGCATAACCTTCAGACGGCCTACGCCGCGCATAACCTCGGCTATCTCGCGGGCCAATTAGGCTCCCCCGATGAGATCGATCTGTATCTCAAGTCTTTGAAAAACTACCAACTTGCGGATGACAAACCGTCGCAAGCGGTCATCCTTCGAAATTTAGGGATCGCCTCAAAGGAGAAAAAGAAATATCTCGACGCTGCCAAATATTTCAATTCGGCACTTCGAATTCGTACCGCTGCGTCTGCTGTGCCCGAACAATCGACGCTGCGTTTGGACCTGGGCGACCTTTACCGGGACCAAAAGCAATTCGCGTTCGCTTTCTCGCAGTACAACCTCGGCTTGAACCTGTCGCGACGCGCGAAAGACGTCAATGGCGAAGCGTTAGCGCACTATAGATTAGGCGACCTATACGCGCGGCAGTACAAACTCGGCCCGGCGATCAAGGAAATGGCGAAGTCGCTGGACCTTTACGCGCGAGCGAAAGACGCGGTGAACGAAGCCTACGCCGCCGCGACACTTGGACGTTATTTGTCTTCAAATGGCAAATACTCAGCCGCCGAGGCTGATCTGAACAAAAGCTTGGATATTTACAAGCAGTTGGGCGATAGATCGATGGAGGCGTATACCTCGTTGGACCTCGCGTCGAACTACATCTCGATGAATCGACACGCTGAGGCAAGGTCCGCGGTGGAACGCGCATTGAAGAACCTACGCGATCTTAAAGACCACGCCGGCGAGGCCTACGCTCACCTGATCGACTCCGATATCCTAGCTTTCTTTAACCGTTACGACGAGGCGTTGGACAGAATACGGCTCGCCGAGAAACTGTTCAGGCAAACCTCGGACGCGGACCTTCCCGAATACCGGATCGCGAGTTCGATGGGCAATTATTATTACTCGCTCAGCAACTACGGCGAGGCTATCAAATTCCACCTCAGGGCGGTCGATCTCGCAAAAAGCGTGAAAGACGATTTCCGCCAGGCTGTAAGTCTGATCAATTTGGCGAACGCGTACTCCGCCCTTCAGCAACTGCGGCGGGCGATCGAATACACAGATCAGGCTAACGCTATTGCCAGGAAGATAGGAAACCGCAACATCGAGAGCATCACGCTTTCCAATACGGGTTATTCGTATTTCAAGATGCGAAAACCGCCCCAAGCCGAACTTTATCTGAAACGCGCGATCGCCATCATGAGCATCGACGGGTACGAACGCGAAGAAGGTTACGCCACGCACAACCTCGGCCTCGTTTACATGAAAAAGGGCCAGCTGCAGCTTGCCGCTGCAAACTTTCTGAAGGCGAATGCGATCTATCTGAAAACCGGCGACCGGCGTCCCGAAGCATTTCTATACGACAGTTTCGGTGAACTGTACACGGCTCTGAACGATTACGACAAGGCGAGTGAAAACCTGAACAAAGCGATCGTACTTGCACGCGAGATCCGCTACAGCGATGTCGAGGGTGCCGCGCTCGGAAACATGATGGCGTTGTGGGCCAAGCGGGGGCAGCCAAAGCTGGCGATCCTTTACGGCAAGCAGGCGATCAATGTTTACCAGTCGATCCGCGCCGGAGCGGGCTCGGTCGATAAGGCCTCACAGAAGAGTTTCGTGCAGTCGAACGAGGAAAAATACAGGCAGCTTGCGAATCTTCTGATCGACGAAGGCCGACTCGCTGAAGCACAGCAGGTGCTCGATCTGTTGAAGGAAGAGGAATATCTCGACTTCGTTCGCCGCGATGCGTCCGCAGAGGTCGATCAGGCAAAGGTGGCACTGACCGACAGCGAAAAAAAGGCTCTAGACGAATACACGCGGCTTTCCAGTCAATTGACCTCGCTCGGGGCCAGGTTTCAAACGCTGCAGGATGCGAAGAGCAAGGCCGGAGGAAAACTTACGGCCGAAAAGGAGGCCGAATATGCTGCCCTGAAAACCCAGATCGAGGAAGCGGGTGTGGGGGTTCGGACCTTCCTAACGAAGCTGAGCGCCGAATTCAGCAAAACGGTCGAAGACGACGCGACGATCACGCCGTCGAGCATAGACGCCTTGCGGGCGGACCTTCGTTCGGTCGGTCCGGATGTTGTGCTCGTGTCCACCTACCTTCTGCCGAACCGGTATCGCGCGATCGTTACCACCGGCCGTGCGATGGTGGACCGAAAGGTCGAGTATTCCGAACGGAAGCTGACCCAGGCGGACATCAACCGAAAGATCGCCGAATTTCAGCGCGCCCTGCAAAATACGCGGATCGATCCGCGGCCATTAGGTAAGGAGCTTTACGACATCTTCGTTAAGCCGATCGAAGGCGACCTTCAGGGCGCAGGTGCGAAGACCATTCTTTGGTCACTGGATGGGACGCTGCGTTACATCCCAATGGCCGCACTTTCGCCCGACGGGAAAACGTATCTCGCCGAAAAATATCAGAACGTGATCGTCACGCTTGCTCGGCAGTCGAAATTGTTTGACGAACCGACTGGTAAGGAATGGAGGGCGCTCGGTGCGGGTGTTTCGAAACCCCACGAAGGTTTTTCGGCTCTGCCTTCTGTGGTCAGCGAGATCAATTCGATCGTTCGCGAGGGCTCCTCGACCGGCGTGCTCGACGGGAAGAAGCTGATCGACGAGAAATTCGATCTTGTTGCTTTTCGCGACACACTCCCGGCGCGGACGGAAGACGGAAAAGCTTTCAATGTCGTTCACCTTGCAACGCATTTCAAGTTGGGCGCAAATGACCAGGATTCCGCCTTGCTTCTTGGGGACGGAACCCGTCTTTCCCTATTCGAGATCAGCAAGGACGAAGATCTTGACTTCAGAAACGTCGACCTGCTGACCCTTTCGGCGTGCCAGACCGCGATAGCCGCGGGCGACGGCAGCGGACGCGAGGTCGAAAGCCTCGGGATGCTGGCTCAGAAGAAGGGCGCAAGGGCGGTTCTCGCCACGCTCTGGAAGGTCGCCGACGAGCCGACCGCAGCTTTCATGGGCGAATTTTACCGGCTAAAGAAAGCCGATCCGAAGATTTCAAAGTCCGAAGCGATACGCCTGACTCAGCTCGCGATGATCCAGGGCAAGCTCAAGCCCGGATCGCCCAGCGGCGGATGTCGTGCCGACGATTTCGGCTCCTCGGAAAAAGCCAAAGAATTCAAATGCGATCCGAATGCTCCGTTTTCACACCCTGCATCGTGGTCGCCGTTCATATTGATCGGAAATTGGCGATAAAAAAGAGCCGCTCATTTTGAACGGCCCTTTTTTCAATTCGATGGATGGTTTATTTTGCAGCTCCGTTGAATTTGATCAACAGCTTGTTTCCGCGGTATAGAAAAAGTTTATTGCCTGAGATCTCGAACCGATTCGCATTCTGCAATGCGTCAAGGAATAAACGCTCTACGGCCATTCGATCGTCTTCGATGCATGCACGCATCGTAGAAATGGTATCGAAAATCCGGACCGTACTGCCCGAAACTTCATAGCTTCCCCCGAAGACATTGCAGCCCGTATTTCCGCCGGCGCTCGATTTTGCAGAATCGAAAGCGATGAACGGCGTCGTTCCCTTCACGCGAATCGGTTTGCCGCCGATCTCGTCTGCTATCCATTTTTTGCTTTCCAGTTCACCGTCGCCGGATCTGGCGGCCTAGAATCTCAGCACGGTCCGCCCTCCGTTTAAGAACTCAAGGATCGAATTCGTGCGCCGAAATCTTTTTACGCTCTCCAGGTTCGAGGTGAACGACCGCTCGACCCTGCTGATCGAGGGATCAGCACAAGCCATCTTTGTGGTCGCGACGGAGCCGAAATCGATACGGCGGCCGGACACATACACATCCCCGAACATTCGGTTGCAACCGGCATTGCCTGTGAATCGTCTCTCTTTGGCGTCGAATTCCAAAAATGCTTTATTCGTCGCGATCGCGCGACCGTTGACATGAGTTAACTGCCATTTCGTGCCGGTCAGCTCGGAACGTTGAGCGGCGGCTGCAGATGTCGCCATAACCAAAACGGCCACTAACCCAATTGTATTCTTCCTGATATTTGCGATGTGTTTCATTTCATTACTCCCCTTTGCTCGTACTCCCGTGCCTCCTCGATAGAGCGCACGGCTACAGCCATAGAACGCTTCCGATTCCTTAT
>JAICPV010000557.1 GCA_025929655.1 Pyrinomonadaceae bacterium | reverse complement strand
TCCTTGTGGTCGGGCTTGAGATAAAGCGGGAATTTACGGTCGGGCACCTCTCGACGAAGCGGTCCGCAATCCTGCCGGTCGCGGCATCTGTAGGCGGGATGGTAGTGCCGGCGTTGATCTATCTGGCATTCCTCGGCGGCACCGAGCTGAGGCACGGATGGGGCGTTCCCATCGCGACGGACACGGCGTTCGCGATCGCCCTGATCGTGTTCCTCGGTGACCGCGTACCCGTCGAATTGCGCGTGTTTCTAACGGCGGCAGTGATCGTCGATGACCTGGCGGCGATAGTCGTGGTCGCGATATTTTATTCCACCCATATCAGTTTCTTTTTCATCGGGCTGTCCATCGCAATGACGGTCCTGCTGGTGATGCTGAATCGCTGGAACGTTTATCGGCCATTGCCGTATGCGGTCGGCGGTGTCATTCTGTGGTTCTTTTTGCATGAAGCCGGCCTGCACGCGACGCTCACTGGCGTGATATTGGCGATGGTCACGCCGACTCGGCCACCCGCGAATCTTGCAGCCCTGTTAGCGCAGGCGGAAAACGTTCTTACCGAAGAGATGCGACGTTCGGGCGAAGGCGTTTTAAGGCATGGCCCGTCTGCCCCGACGCTTCGTGCAGTTGAGGCGATCCACGATCGGATAGAATCGCCCGCAGATAAGCTGCTCCGCAATCTTGAGCCCTGGTCGAGTTACTTCGTACTCCCGATCTTTGCGCTCGCGAACGCGGGAGTCGCATTAACGGCCGACGCTTTCGCGAGCCACGCGACGCTGATGACTGCGATCGTGCTCGGGCTTTTCGCAGGTAAGCCGATCGGCATCGTGGCATTTGCCTACGCTGCAGTAAAACTTGGATTTGCGGACAAACCTGCTGAATATAACTGGCGGCAGATGGCCGGCGTGGGCGTGCTGGCCGGTATCGGGTTCACAATGTCGCTTTTCATCGCGGGCCAGGCATACACGGACGCAGGTGACTTCGCAGCGGCGAAAATAGCGGTATTCATTGCCTCTATCCTCGCAGGGGCCGCAGGAACAGCGATCCTTTGGCCGCGAAAAAAAGAAACCGAAGATTATATCCACGATTCCGCGGCGTGCTCGCCGGCGTGACGAACGGGAAGGCGCGTTTGAGATGCGCCCGTACAAACTGCCTCTATTTCTTTACTTCGTATGCGGTCCGGTTTTGCTTTATCCGGTAGCCCTTGACTGATTCGATCCTTACATTTCGTTTTCCGGCGATGTGTTCCTCCGGATAGAACGCGAGCGCGTACGAAGACGTGATCTCGGAAGCGAGTGCATTAAAGAGCGGCTCGAAATTGTTGTCCACCGCATACAAGCTGTTGCCCCCCGTGCGGTCGACCACGCCGCTAGCTTCAAAGAGGGTCATCAACGGTCGCGTATCCCGTCCGGTTGGCGAGTATGAGGGCAGTATGATCGAGTAAACCGACGTGCCCGTTCGATTCGCCCTTTCGGTGACTGTAACGGGCGACACGACGTCGCCGACGGGGAAGCCGTCGGTGATCACGATGACTGCATTTTTTGGCGCCCGCCCGCGGACATTCTTCGGCGCCGAGCGTTCGATAAGCCGAATCGCGTCATCGACCGCGTCGAAAGCGTGTGTCGAGCGGCCGTCCTGGTCGCGGTCCAGCTTTTGCATCGCGCGGCGAAGAACTTCGGGCCGGTTAGTGAACGATTGCAGCCGTTTTACCTGCATCGCGAACGATATGACAGCAAAATACGATTCATGATTTCCAAAGCGGTCGATGAACCTTCCAATGGCCGTG
>JAICPV010000050.1 GCA_025929655.1 Pyrinomonadaceae bacterium | reverse complement strand
GAAAGGCGCAGCGGCTTATGTGTCGCTCGAGCCTCATGCACATCACGGAAAAACCTCACCATGCACTGAAGCATTGATCGACGCCGGAATAAAGCGAGTAGTTGCGCCGATAGAGGACCCGAACCCTTTGGTGTCGGGAAAGGGCTTCGAAAGGCTGCGCCAGGCCGGCGTTGAAGTTGTTACCGGCATCCTTGCCGACGAAGCCGCGAAGCTGAATGAGAAGTTCATATGCTGGCACAAGAAAAAGCGGCCGTTTGTGCATTTGAAGCTGGCGATGTCGCTGGATGGACGCATTTCCATGCACAAGAGCGTTTCCACCGCACTTTCGGGTGAAAAGGCGATAGCTCGTGTTCATGAATTACGTCACGAACATGACGCGATCCTGGTCGGTACGAACACTGCTTTGGTTGACAATCCTAAACTGACGGACCGAAGCGGAGAACCGAGACGACGGCCGCTTGTTCGGATAGTTTTGGACAACAACCTACGGTTGCCGACGGAACATAATTTGGTCGCAACGGCCTCGGAAATCCCGACAATTATCTTTACCAGCAATATCGATCCCATGGAGGCGCTGCCTCGTACCGAACTTGGCGCGGAAGTGATACCAATTACCGGCGGGCCGCGAAATCTGCCAGAAGTTCTGCAGGAACTTTATCGACGCGAGATCCAGAGCGTTCTTGTCGAAGGCGGGAGCGAAGTCGCCGGCGCTTTTATCGACGCAAGGCTGGTTGATAAGATCACGTTTATAATGACTCCGATAATCGTCGGCGGAAAGGAAGCTCCAGTAGCCGTCGCAGGCAAAGGGATTTCCTGCTTGAAAGATGCGGTGCGTTTGTACGATCTCTCCGTTACAAACCTCGACGCCGATATTGAGATCACCGGCTATCCGTCGTTTAATTAAGCGGTGCGAGATCCGAATGGTAAACCACAATTCGCAAAGAGATCCCTCGGTCAAAATTTCCTCACTGATGTTAATTACATTCGCAAGATTATTGACGCCGTCGACCCAAGGCCCGAAGACACGATCGTGGAAATCGGCCCGGGCCGGGGCGCGCTGACGGAGCATCAGGTCGAGTCCGGCGCGGCGGTTATTGCCATAGAACTGGACCGCGATCTCAGCCGGATGTTGATCAACCGGTTCGGGAATGGACGTTTTCAACTTCTTGAAACGAATGTCCTAAATCTTGACTTTCGCTCGTTGTGGTTCTCGCAGCCGGCAAACGCAGGCGGAGCTTACAGGAAGCTTGTTGCGAATTTGCCTTACTACATCTCTACAGCGATCCTGCAGCGTCTCGCTGCGCAGCGGGAAGTGTTTTCCGAAATGGTCCTGATGTTTCAGAAGGAAGTGGTCGATCGGATATGCGCGGAGCCGGGCAATTCCGATCGTGGGTTCTTGACCGTGATCGCAGAAGCATCCTTTGAGATCCAGAAACTCTTCAATGTTCCTCCTACTGCATTCTCACCGAGGCCCAAGGTTTGGAGTTCTGTTGTCCGTCTTATTCCGAAACCGAAAAGCGATCTTGACGATGAAGTTTTTGTCTCACTGGTTAGCGAAGCTTTCGGGCAAAAGCGTAAAACGATTTTCAATAACCTGAAACGCACGTACCCAGATGCAGCGCGACGGATAGGATTGTCGGGCATTGATCCGAAACGTCGCGCGGAGACGATCTCGCTTGACGAGTGGGAGGCACTGTTCAGGTCGTTCGTGCGAAGTTAGACAACAAACAAACGGCCGCTGTGCTAACCTATTGACTTAGTTCAGGAGCTAAGTTTTGAACAGGATTGAGATAATTCCGCTCGGTGGTATCGGCGAATTCGGAATGAACTGCATGGGAATCCGCTACGGCGACGAGATGATCATCGTCGACGCCGGGATGGGATTTCCCGAAGAGACGCCGTTCGGCGTTGATATTTCGATCCCAAATTTCGATTTCCTTGAAGAGTATCGCGACGACCTAACGGCGCTGATCCTGACACACGGGCACGAAGACCATATCGGAGCTCTTTCGTACATCCTGCGAAAATTCAACCTGCCCGTCTACGCTTCGCGATTCACGCATGCATTGGCTGAAAAGCGGTTGTCCGAATTCGAGATGCTCGATGACGTGCTCTTACATCGCGTACAGGCGAATGATGTCGTTGAGATCGGAAACTTCACGGTAGAATTCATACACGCATCGCATTCGCTCGTAGACTGTTTCTCTCTCGCGATAAAGACGCCGCTTGGGACGATAATTCACACCGGCGATTACAAGATCGACGACACGCCTGTGATCGGCAAGCCCTACGATCTAAAAACGCTTGAACGGATCGGCGACGAAGGAGTGCTCGCCTTGCTTGGAGATTCGACCAACGCCACGGTTCCCGGCCGAACTCCTTCAGAACAGGCGGTGATACCTGCGTTTCGCGAGATCTTTGAGGAAACGCCGGGCAGGCTTTTCGTTTCGACATTTTCGTCTTCGATCCATCGACTTCAGATCGTGCTTGACCTCGCACATGAATACGGCCGAAAGGTCTGCGTGTTGGGACGTTCGATGATGAAAAACGTCGAGATCGCGGAAGAACAAGGCCTGATCAAGATCGGTGACGGCACAAAGGTCGAGCTCGGTGAATCCCGCAAGCTTTCAGATGACGAGATCTGTTACATCGTCACAGGCTCTCAGGGCGAGAACCGGGCTGCATTGTGGAATATGGCCACCTCGACATATAAAGGCCTGGAGATCGAGAAAGGCGATACGGTCGTCCTGTCCGCACGGATCATTCCCGGCAACGAAAAGAATATCAGCCGGCTGATCGGACATCTTTACAAACGAGGCGCTAACATCATCGAAGAAAAGCGGCGGCTTGTTCATGTTTCAGGGCATGCCTCGCAGGAAGACATAAAGATAATGGTCGAGACCGCGCGGCCGAAATATTTGATACCGATACATGGCGAGTACCGAATGCTTTTCCGCCATAAGGAATATGTTAAGAATCACGTTCCGGGATACTCGGACGACAACATTATTTTGATCGAGAACGGCGATATGTTGGAGATCGATGAGTTCGGCGCGCGCGTGGTCGAGCGGCATGAGCTGCACAAGACCTTCATCGACGAAGAATCTATGGAAGAGATCGAATACGAAACCATCCGTGAACGCAAACGGCTCGCGTACGGCGGCGCGATCTCGCTTGTCGTGATGGTTGATAAGCGAACCCATCAATTGGCTGGGGAACCCCAGATCACGTTTAACGGTGTCGCGGGCTTGGATCTCACAAACGGTTTCGCTTCTGATGCGCGAAAGGCCGTTTCTGAGGCTGTCGGCGAAATGAAGCCGGGCCAGATCGCCGATACGGCTGTGTTTCGCGAGAATCTACGCATCCATCTTAAGCGTTTCGTGCAGCAAAAATTGCAGGGCAAACCGGTTATAGTTACAACCGTTGTAGAAGTCTAACGTCCCCTAAATGAAAGACGAGATATTACGGCTTGAGCAGGAAGCTCGGAAGTTGGAACCGAACAGCGCCGATCGAATGGCTGCTAGGGACCAGATCATCGAATATTCCGAAGATTTTCTCGACAACATCGAATCGCTGAGAGCATACGTTTCTACGGAAGCAAAAGGCCGCGGATTGTTAGGATCGCCTATCACGGAAGACGGAATCGGCGTCGGGCGCGCACTCGATTACATCCGGGAAAACGTCGACACGCCCGGGCTGAATCCCGCGAGCGGAGGGCACGTCGCATACATTCCCGGCGGAGGGATCTACTATTCGGCGTTGGGCGACTACTTGGCCGATGTGTTCAATCGTTACGCCGGGGTCTTTTATGCGTCGCCGGGCGCAGTGCGGATGGAGAACATGTTGATCCGATGGATGTGCGACCTTGTCGGATATCCCGAAGGCTCGCACGGCAACCTAACAACGAGCGGCAGTTTGGCGAACATGATCGCGATGGTGGTTGCGCGCGATGGGAAGAACATAAAGTCCGCAAAGATACCCCGCTCCGTAATTTATCTTTCGAAACAGGCGCATCATTCGGTCGATAAGGGGATCCGCGTCGCAGGGTTGGGCGAGTGCATTCTTCGCTTTATTGCGATCGACGACAAATTCAAGATCGTGCCGGCGGACCTTGAAAGGCAGGTCGAAGAAGACAAGGCTGCTGGCCTGAATCCGTTTCTGGTCGTGGCTTCCGCCGGAACGACCGACGTCGGTGCAATAGATCCGCTAATCGAGATCGGAGATATCGCGAAGCGTCACGGGCTTTGGTATCACATCGACGCTGCGTACGGCGGGTTTTTCGTTCTCACCGATGAAGGGAAGCAAAAACTACAAGGCCTCGAACTTTCGGATTCGATGATCATCGATCCGCATAAGGGTTTGTTTTTGCCGTATGGACTTGGCGTAGTTTTGGTGAAAGACGTAGAACATCTCAAACGCTCATTCCGTTTCGACGCCCATTACATGCAGGATGCGTTCGCAGGTCCGGATGAGATATCGCCGGCGGAGATATCGCCGGAACTCACCAAGCATTTTCGCGGTCTTCGTTTATGGCTGCCTCTAAAACTGCACGGGTTAGCTCCGTTTCGCGCCTGCCTGGACGAAAAGCTGCTGCTCGCGAAGTATTTTTATTTGGAAGTACAAAAGCTTGGCTTTGAGTGTCGATTGGTGCCCGAACTGTCGGTCGTCGTGTACCGATATGTGCCGGAAAGCGGCAACGCCAATGAATTCAACAAGAAGCTTCTGGAAGCTGTGGTAGCCGACGGACGTGTTTTCATTTCATCGACAATGCTCAACGGCGAGTACACCCTTCGGTTTGCCTGCCTTGCGTTTCGAACGCATTTGAAGACGGTTGATACGCTGTTGGAAGTGTTTCGTGAAAACATTGAACGACGTGCAGTTAGGTCACAGTAACCGTTAGGCCGTTACCTGCGTGCGGACCTCTGCAATTCACTTCGCCGATTTTTGCACGCCGGCTTTTACGATCGAATGAACTGGAAGGATAAGGTCGTTTTCTTAACTGGAGCTTCGAGCGGTATCGGCGAGGCACTCGCACTTGCTTTGGCCGAACGCGGAGCGATTCTCGGACTCGTCGCAAGGCGGCGAGCCCATCTATCCGATCTCGCGAAACAATGTGAGGCGATGGGCGCGACGGCCTTCGTGTATTCGTGTGACGTCACGAACGCAAAGTCGCTTGCAGATGCGGCAGGAGGGATGCGAAAGGAATTCGGCCATATCGACATTATGATCGCGAACGCGGGCGTGAGCGGCGCCGACCAAGCGACACGAAACTACGAGCCCGAAGCTGTGAAGAACGTGATCGACATTAACCTGCTCGGCGCGGTGAACGCCGTCCATGCGGTGCTTCCGGCGATGATCGAACGCGGCAGTGGGCAGCTTGTGGCTATCTCCAGCCTTGCGGGTATTCGAGGGTTGCCGAAATCTGCCGCGTACTCGGCCAGTAAGGCTGGTATGACGGCATTCTTTGAAAGCGTTCGACTGGACACGCTTGGGAAAGGAATTGATGTGACGATCATTCAGCCGGGGTTTATTTTGACGCCGCTGACCGCGGGGCGAGCGCAAAACATGCCCTTCCTGATGCGGCTTGACGACGCCGTTCCGCATTTTATTCGTGCGATCGAGAAGAAGAAAAGATTTGCTTCGTTTCCATTTCAGTTAGCATGGATCGTTCGCATCGGGAAGGTGTTTCCGGCATGGCTTTACGATCGGATCGCGAGCCGTGCGCGTTACCGGGAATAGGATAAACCGTTGTACAATCAACTTTTGCCCACTCTTTCTCTTATCTCCTTTTTCTTCTGATGAATTACTGGCAAGCGATAATCCTGGGGATCGTGCAGGGATTGACCGAGTTCATCCCGATCAGCTCGACCGCGCACCTCGTATTCGCAAGCCGTTGGACCAACATCTACGACGGAAATCCGCAGCAGATAACGGCTACGATGGCGGTGATCCAGCTTGGTACATTGGCGGCTGTTTTCGTATATTTCGCAGCGGATATTTGGGGCATCGGCGTAGCGTTCATTCGCGATCATTGGAACCTTGTTTTCAACCGCCGAATGGCACATTTTTCCGGCACCGGTGGCGTGAGGCCCATGTGGCTTTCGCATGAGGCATGGCTGGGATGGCTGATCATAGCCGGATCCGTTCCGATCGGCGCGGTGGGTTTATTCCTCAAAGAATTTATTGAAGGGGAAGGAACAAAAAATCTCTGGACGATCGCGACAATGCTTATCGTGATCGGCCTTTTGCTTGCGATCGCCGAGCGTGTCGGATCTCAACGCAAGAACATGCGCCACATCGGTATGTGGGACGCGATAGTCGTCGGTTTTGCACAGGTACTTTCCCTAATGCCGGGTGCGAGCCGTTCGGGTTCGACGATAATGGGCGGACTTTTCGCAGGCCAAACGCGAGAGACGGCCGCGCGGTTCTCATTTTTACTCTCGATACCGGCGATCGGTGCAAGCGGGCTGCTCGAACTTCGAGAGGCGGTTCACATACTACCCGCCGAGACATTTTACCCTCTGATCGTCGGTACTGTGGTCGCCTGTATTACAGGATATCTTTGTATTTGGTTCTTGTTGGCATTTTTGAGAAAGAACAGCACCGCTGTTTTCATCGTCTATAGACTGGTGTTGGGTATAGTTATTTTGGTTTGCCTGTGGCAGGGAGTACTTATTTCCTGACCGAGGTCTGCAGTGCAAATACTTCATTCGGGCTGCTGACATTGGAACTTTTACGCGTTGTGGAAAAAAAGTGGGTTATTCAAAAGCACGATCATGAAGCGGCGAAACTTCTCGCCGCGGAATTGAACGTTTCGCCGCTCCTCGCCGCTTTGCTGATCGCCCGGAGTTTCGGCGATGTCGAAAGTGCACGGCAGTTTCTCGAACCATGTCTCGATCATCTGCATGAACCCTCGCTTCTAAAAGGTATCGGAGAAGCGTCGGCTAGAATTCTTAAGGCCATCGATGAGAAAGAAAAGATCCTCGTTTGGGGCGATTATGATGTCGACGGCACGACCGGCACAACACTTTTGCGTAGCGTTATCCGTACGCTCGGAGGCACCAGTTCTTTCCATATCCCAAATCGTTTTACCGAAGGTTACGGCTTGAATATACCGGCGCTCGAAGAGGCGAAAGCGGACGGCGTGACCGTTGTGATAACCGTCGACTGCGGGATTCGCAGTTTTGAACCGCTCGAATGGGCTATGACAAATGGCTTGGACGTCATTGTGACCGATCACCATTTGTCAGATGAATCGCGAGGGAATCCCCCCGCATTCGCCGTCGTCAATCCAAACCAACCAGGTTGTGAGTATCCGGATAAGAATCTGGCCGGCGTGGGTGTTGCGTTCAAGCTCGCGCATTACATGCTTCGCGAACGGAGCAAGACCGATGAACTGAAGGACCTTCTAAAGATCACCGCGATCGGCACCATCGCGGACATTATGAAATTGACCGGTGAGAACCGGGCGATCGTCGCTCTCGGGTTGCGCGATCTGCCCGGAACAAAAAACCTCGGGCTAAAGGCGTTGATGGAAGCGGCGGACTGCGTGTCCGATATGACGAGCTACGACATCGGCTTCCGGATCGCACCGCGTATAAATGCTGCAGGCCGAATGGACGTTGCGCGGCACATCGTAGAATTGTTTGAATGCGGAGAATTCTCAGAAGCGAGAAAGCTGGCCGCAGTGCTCGATTCGCGCAACCGTGAACGGCAGCGGACGCAGCAGCAGATCACGGAAATGGCTTTTACCGAGATGGCTGCTCTTGAGGCTCAAGATTTCGTCGTCGTTGCCGGCGAAGGATGGCACCGCGGCGTGATCGGCCTTGCCGCTTCCAAGATCGCGGAACGTGCTCATCGTCCGACGATCGTGCTGTCGGTAGAAAACGGAATTGCTCATGGGAGCGCGCGAAGTGTCAGTACGTTTCATCTGCTCGAAGCGTTGGAATCGTGTTCCGAACTTTTTGAACAATTCGGCGGCCACGCCGCTGCGGCCGGGATGAAAATTCGCAGCGAGAACATTGAGAAGCTGCGCGTGAAACTGAATGAGTATGCCGGGGCAAAATTGACGGAAGATCATCGGACACCGCTTCTTAACATCGACGCTCACGTTTCTTCAGCAACACTTAGTTTAGACGTGGTAAAAGAATTGAAGCGGCTGGAGCCGTTTGGCGCCGGTAATCCGAAGCCAGTTTTTGTTACAAAGGGCCTCGTCATCGCCGGTGACGCATATGTCATGAAGGAAAAACATCTGAAGCTCAAGCTTCATGATCCTGCCGGACGGCGATTCGAAGGCGTTTGGTGGGACGGGGTCGAACGGTCAAAAGGGCGAACTTTGCGGCCGGGGAACAGCATCGAAGTCGCTTACACTCCGGAAGCAAACGTTTGGCAGGGCAACACCAGATTACAGCTTGTGGTGCACGATCTGAGGGAACATAATTGACACCAGTGGCCGGTAATACCGCAAAACAGATCAGATCGCTTAATTTCCGAGCACAGCTCCCGAAATACTTTCGTGTCGGGGCGGTAACTGTGCTTGCGCTTACCATTATAGCGGTCGGCATCGGTTACTATCGCGCAAGATCGAACCAGGAATTTCGTATGGCCGGGTTCCCGACGGAGCTTTCCAAGGACGTCATTGCTACCGTCCACGGCTACGAACGCCGCGAATCCGACGGCGAAGTGTTGAAATACTACATCAAAGCGGACTCGGCGACCACCTTCAGCGACAATCATCAGGAACTCGAAAACGTTTATCTCCAGGTTTTCAGAGATGACGGCTCGTCCGATGAGATCACCTCGCGCAAGGCGGTTTACATTCCGGAAGAGAATAAGAATTTCACGGGATATTTTGCCGGGAATGTGGTGATCGCCAGTCGAGACAAGCTGAACTTGCGGACCGAACAAGTCACCTATGCCCGATCGACCGATGTCGCCGCGGCCGAAGAAGACGTCGAATTCGACCGTTTGAATATAAAGGGGCGGTCCACCGGTGCTTCGTTGAATCTCGGTAAAAAGCTTCTGCAGCTGAACCGAAACGTGAATTTTGAGGTCGCCGGGGAAAATGGCGGCTATTCGAAACTCACGGCAGGGAACGCCTCATACGACCAGTTTGCGGAGCGAGTCGAATTGTTGGAAGGAGCGATGCTGGAAAAGCGCGATCCGAAAAGAACTTCATTTATAGACACAAATCTTAAATCGAACCGATTGATCGCATATCTGGTGGAACCGCGTGAGGGTGCCCGCGTCGTTGATCGCGCCGAACTATTCGATAGTGTCGAGATCAATCGAAACGACAATGGCGGTGTCGTTTGGATGCGGGCCGCGGGCGGTAACTATTCCTCTCAGGGGGATCGCTTCGAATTGAATGGCGATGTGGCCGCCAAAATCACGAAAGGCGATTCGAGCTATGACGGCCGAGCATCGAATGCTGTGTATGAGGCCGGAAGATCACGCCTATTACTGACTGGCGAGGCGAGCATCCAAGACGGGACCAGCTCTGTTAGCGGGGAGTCTCTCGCTGCTTTTCTGGATGCGAACTACTCGATCGAAAAGGCCGAGGTTTCCGGAAATGCGAGCGTGCGACAAACCTCCGCCGAATTCGTAACGAACCTTTCCGCGCCGAATATCACGGGACGTTTCGGTGTGAATCGCGTCCTCACCCACGCTGATGCCAAGGGCTCGAGCGAGATCTCGCGAATATCAGCGGGTGATAATTCCAAATTGACCATCAATTCCGCCGAGGCTCTCCACGCGGTGTTTAAGGGTGCGGATTCCGTCGAATCGATCGCTAGCGAAGGACGAACGACAGTGCGGATGGATGTGCCCGATAACGGGGCCGACTCTGCGAACCGCTCGGTGACCGCCGACACCGTAAAGACTGTTTTTCAATCCGACGGAAAGAACCTGGAGCGGGCGGAAGCCGTCGGGAATGCGGAATTTGTTTCGTCACCTCACCGTCAAAGCGTGGAAAATTACG
>JAICPV010000252.1 GCA_025929655.1 Pyrinomonadaceae bacterium | reverse complement strand
TTTTCGTGTCGTTTTTTTGTTAAAAGACGGAGGCACAAAATTGCTCGCCAATGAAACGCGAGTGCTGACGCGTTCACCAAATAACACGAACAAAGGCCCCGATGGATCGGAGCCTTATGAGATATACGCCTATGTCTGAACTAGGTTGTTTTCGCTGCCGTAGCTTCGGTGAAGACCTTTGACGAGTCGAGTATCTTTTCTTTCTTGAGCGGCTTGAGCTTTTGGATCTCGAATGCTCCCTGTTCCTTCGGGACGAGGAGGAGGCGGCCCTTTCCTTTCCAGACGCCTTCGGCGATCTCCATACGGATGTAGTACTCTTCGCCGGATTTCAGGTCGAGCACGAGGCCCGCCTGCTTGTCGTTCGACTGGAAGGTGTGCTTGCCGGGGTCGAGCTTTACTTTGAACCACGCACCGTTGTCCATCTGTGCGATCTTAACGTCGTCGACCAGGAACGGCGGTTCGAGTGCGGAACCGGTCCACTGTTTGTAACGGTAGACGTTCACGACGACCTTCGAATCGTCATTGGCGACGGTCTGTGTCTGAGTAACGGCCACGCTGCCCGGGACATCCTGAACAGCTTGGGGGAACACGGCCAGGCAGAGCCCAGCGATCATGAGAGATGCGATCACTAAATTTTTCATTTTTA
Source organism: Pyrinomonadaceae bacterium (assembly GCA_025929655.1). Classification (GTDB taxonomy): domain Bacteria; phylum Acidobacteriota; class Blastocatellia; order Pyrinomonadales; family Pyrinomonadaceae; genus OLB17. The sequence goes on along the minus strand of JAICPV010000252.1, from coordinate 3,809 downwards.
ATTCTCTTTTATTTGTTAGGAGTTTTTATCTTTCGTTAATGGGCGTATATTTCAGGCCGCGTTGGCCGATGTATTCCGCACGCGGGCGGATAAGCTTGTTGTTGGCGTATTGCTCGAGAATGTGGCCGGTCCATCCGGAAATGCGGCTGACGGCGAAGATGGGCGTAAAAAGGTCGAGCGGGATGCCCATCAGGTAATAGGTCGAGGCGGAGTAGAAATCTACGTTCGGGTACATTCCCTTTTTCTCGTGCATGAGCTGCTCGATACGCTGCGACATCTCGTACCATTTCGTCTCGCCTTTCTTGTCGGCCATCTGCTTTGAGAATTTGCGGAGCCATGTAGCACGCGGGTCTTCGGTCTTGTAGACGGCGTGGCCGATGCCCATGATCTTGCGTTTGTTGGCAAGTGCGTCTTCGACCCATGCGTCCACTTTTGCCGGGTCATCAATTTCCAGCAGAGACTTCATCACGGCAGTGTTCGCACCGCCATGCAGCGGCCCGGCAAGGGCGGCGATGCCCGCGGTGACGGCACCGTACATATCGGCGAGCGTTCCGGCTACGACGCGTGTCGTGAACGTCGACGCGTTCAGCTCGTGATCGGCGTGCAGGATCAACGCGATGTCAAAAATGCGTGCTTCGTCTGCGTCGGCCCTCTCGCCGCGAAGCATGTGCAGGAAATTTTCCGCGATGCCAAGGCTCGGGTCGGGATTGACAGGGTCTTTCCCGGTTCGGATGCGTTCCCATGCGGCAACGATCGTCCCGATCTGTCCGGTGATCTTTATCGCCGCTTTATGGGCACTTTCAGCGTCGGTGCCGTGGCCGTCTTTGTCGTAGAAGTCGAGGGCCGAGACGCAGGTGCGGAGAACGTCCATCGGATCGGCGTCCTTCGGCATGTACTTCATACCGGCAATGATCTCGCCGGGTACTTTATAGTTCGCACGGATCTGGGTGGTGAGATCGGTGAGCTCGTCCTGTTTTGGAAGCCGGCCGTTCCAAAGAAGGAAAACAACCTCTTCGAACGTCGAATGCTCTGCAAGGTCGTGGATGTCGTAGCCCTGGTAAATGAGGATGCCTTCTTCGCCATTTACGTCGCCGATCGAACTCTGTGCGGCGACCACGCCGCGAAGCCCCGCGGCCGCTGCTGTACTTTCTGTTCCTGTGCTCATCTTATAAGTGGTCCAACTGTAGTGTTCCGAAACCTCAATATTAGCTAAGACGAGGGCCGCATTCAAGCAGTTGCCGTTGAAACTGTGTGCCTAAAAACAAAAAACCGCGGCCTTTCGGATCGCGGTTTTGGGGTGGTGATTTACGTTAGTTACCTGATCTGAGTGTCGTATGCGGAACGGACCTTTAACTGCTGATTCTTGTTCAGCCGGATATGTTTCCCGCGGTCGATCAGAGCCGAGCCGATCCCGAATGCGGCACCGATACTTGCTCCTACGGCAAGCCCGACCGGACCGCCGGCGATGGCACCGACTCCAGCACCTGTTCCGGTTGAAGCACCTATCTTAATGGCATCGCCCTTTATCGAGCTTTGGCCGACGGCGGTTCCCTCGTCCGAGATGCGGCGGACATTGTCGCCTTTGACCGGTACGACTTCCGTAAGCACTCCGCTGAAATTGCTCCACCGGCTGTCGTTAAGCACGATGCGGTCGAACGATAACTGCATCTCAGCGGCTTTCTTGATGCGGCCGGGGATCTGGATCTTTTCGACGTGGCCCTCGACGATCGCTCCGTCAAGCTCCATCGGGGAGACGACCTTCGCCGTGAAGCGTTCGCCTTGCTGTGTCGTTTGGGTACCCAAGTCTTCCTGAAGCTCGATGATGATCTCCGTGTCCTTCGGGATCGTGAGGATCGAATCGTCGGTGCGGAAACTCGCCTTTTGAATGACCGGCTGCTGGTACGTCTGTGTGGAGTCGCTGGAAGTCGCCGGTGCCGGATCAAGCGTGGTGACGGCCGGCGGTGGAACTGAGGCATCCGTCGAGGTGACGGGCTGGTCATTCGTGGTTGCCGGAGCCGGATCTGCCGAAACCGGTTGCGAAGACACTATGGCGTTCAGGCCCTTGTTGGTCAAATTTGAGGGAACGGCCGATTCGAATGTTTTCTTGTCGAAACCGGTGTCGTATCCGGCCTGAAAACCCTGTCGATACCCATCTCGGTAATCGTCGAGAGTGCCGTACTCTTTACTATAAGCCCTGTCGGCCGCTTCAAATTCGCGGTGACGCGTTACCGAGCGGTCGACGCTGTCGATGGAGTCGCGGTATCCGGCCATGTAGCCGTCGGAATACCCTGTCCGATAACCTCGCTGCAAAGCCGAGCTCGCGGCTTGAGCATAAGCGGACGTTTGAAAAACTGCGATCGTAGGAAGAATTAGGGAAAAGTTGATTGCGAGAGCTAATAAACCTCTTGTTAGCTTCATTTGGCCTCCTGAATTGTAAACGGGAAAGTTAGAAAGAAACGATTTGTCTGCTTAACTTATACAGAATAACCTGAAGAATTACAATAGGTTTTTTGCCGATATTCGAAAAAAAGGCGGCTCGCCTTTCGGTCCGCCGCTTTAGTGCTATCAGGAGGAAGAATTTCTTAGAAACTCTTTCGAAATAGATACGATGCCCGTATGAAAAAAGTTCTGTTATTTCTGCCCAAACGCGGCTCAAACTGTCCCGTCACCGGGCTAAATCCGTTGTACTGGAAATTGTCGTTGTAGCCCACGTAAAACGCAGTTCCCGGGCTCGGGTTCCAGCCGAAAAGTGCCTGGCCGGCGTAATTGCGGTCGTCTGAGCGGTAATCGATCCTCACCCTCGCGAAAACGAACCGTGAGAACTGGTAGGTCGTTTTAAGACTAACAATGTCGGAATCAAAGGTCCGGATTCTGCTGTCGTTCAGTGTCAATCGGCTCTTTCGGTAGTTAAAGTTAAATCGAAGGGGCTCAAGCGGCTTGTATTCACCAAAAACCTCCGCATCTAACTGCAGCCCGGGGCTTGGATTATTTGAGAAAAAGAAATAATCAAACGAATTTCTGATCGCTCCGAGAAAGAAACCGTAATTGAACTTCTTATTGAGGTTCTGGTTAAGGTTCATGGAAAAATAGTTTTGCCAGGTCGCACGGAAATCGGGACCGGCAAATGCACCAGGGCGAGTGGCTGTACGCTTCAGCCCAAACTCCTCTTCGTAGATCTTTTCGTAGAATGCACCGACCTCCGCAAAAAAGAACATCGTGCGCGGGAGATTCAGGTTGATATTCGTCCCGATGTTGTAACCCTGCAGGCGGCCGCTCCAGTCGTAATCGATTCCCGTGAACTTCGCCCAGCTTGCACGGATGATCTTGCCCTTCGGATTTGATTTCGTACTGTTGCGATGCCAGAAGAACGCGGTGTTGATATTCGTGCGGCGGGTAAACCCCGCGTCGGAACGGAAATCCTTGCTCCTGCCAAGAACTTCGAAAAACCAACCATGCTGGTCGGTTGAATAATCGACATTCCCGTAGTACGCCAGGCCGTTGCCGGTCCGATAATTCTGATACCTGGGATCGCTGGAAGTGTCCCTAAGAAATGAAGGAAAATTGTCGAAATTGAGACCGGTTGCGCAGATGTCCAAATTTCGCTGTGATTGACCAGGGTCGAGATCGGCTTCGTAGGTGCGTTCGAGAAAGCAGCGGCGGGAGCTCGAGCCGACGACCTGGAAAACGCTGGTCGTTTTCGGGTTAAGTTTGAATCGGCCGTCCACGCTCGCGACAATATTTTTTTGTTCCGGAAAGCTTCTGTAGGAAGAAAAGAAACCGAGGCTGTTGTCCTTTCCGATATCGCGCTT
>JAICPV010000535.1 GCA_025929655.1 Pyrinomonadaceae bacterium | reverse complement strand
TGCATTCGATCATTTATAAGGTCGAAGAGGAAATCAAGGCCGCGATGATCGGCATGCTCGATGTGATCGAGAAGGAAGTGATTCTCGGCAAGGCGCTCGTCCAGGAAACGTTCAAGGTGTCTCGTATCGGAACGATCGCGGGCTGCCGCGTGACCGACGGCGTGATCCGCCGGCAAGCAAAGGCGAGGCTGATACGCGACGGCGTGGTGATTTGGGACGGCGACATCGCAACGCTAAAGAGGTTCAAGGATGACGTAAGCGAAGTCCGTCAAGGGTTCGAATGCGGAATAAGCCTGGTGAATTTCAACGATATAAAGGTCGAGGACGAGATCGAGGCTTACATTATCGAAAAGATCGCCGCCACTGAGCTGTAGCTAGTTGATAGATGATAGTGGATAGTGGAAAGTAAGGTCCGCTCGTACGAGAAACTGTCCACTTTCAACTATCCACTTTCAACTATTTTATGCGTCGACCGGAGCGATTAGCTGAAGCATTGAAAATCGAGATCGCCGAGGTGGTCGGCTTCGAAATGGACGATCCGCGGCTGGAATCCGTGACGGTCACGGACGTCGAGGTTTCGCCGGACCTTCGCGACGCAAAGGTCTACGTCCTGATCCGCGGGGACGATAAGGAAGTTAAAGAGGCGCTGCGATCGCTTCGCAATGCTGCGACTTTCGTACGTCAACAAGTGGCGATGAATCTGGATATGCGATTCGCTCCACACGTCCACTTCGTGCGGGACAGTGCCGAGGAAAACGCCGCGCGCGTCGGCGACATTCTTCAGGATCTGTCGAACCGCGGCGAATTTTCTGAAAAGGAATTGGAAGACCGGGCCGAATAGGGTTTTCTTGGGTTGAAATGCTAAGTCAAGTAGTTGAGCTGATTGAAAGTAAGCAGAAGTTTGGGATCACCACCCATATCAAACCCGACGGCGACGGCGTCGGGTCCTCGCTGGGCCTTTGCTGGCTCTTGCAATCCCTTGGAAAACAAGCTGAAGTCATTGTTCACGGGGAGGTGCCGGCTGCATATAGAAGCTTGCCCGGAGCAGAAAAGATCCGTGACGTTGATTCAGTCGATACGGATTACGACGCGGTTTTCGTGATCGAATGCTCCGATCTCGAGCGGCCCGGTATTCGCGGCCTTGAAAACGAGGTCACCGTAAACATCGATCACCACGCAACCAGCGAGCATTTCGGCACGATCAACTGGATCGATTCCACCGCGTCCGCGGTCGGCGAAATGATCTACAACCTTTGCAAGGCCATCGGCGGACGGATCACGCGGGAGATCGCCGAATGTGTATACATGGCGCTTGTGACCGATACGGGCTCCTTTCATTTTTCAAATACTACTGACCGGACATTAAAAGTTGCTTCCGAGCTTGTAAAAGCCGGGGTCAAACCTGCGGAAGTTTCCGAGGCCGTTTACAACAACTACCCCTGGTCGCGGATCGAGCTGATGCGACAGGTTTTGGGTACCGTAAAACGTGACGGAACAGGCACGGTCGCCTCGATGCGGCAGACGCTCAAGATGCGCGAGATCGCGGGAGCGGTCGACGGCGATAACAACGGCTTCGTGAACATTCCGCTCGCGTCGCGCGAGATCCTTGCGGTCGTTTACATGCGCGAGGTCGGCGAAAACGAATATCGGGTCAGCCTCCGTTCGAAGGGCGATATCAATGTCGCGAAGGTTGCCGAAAAATTCGGCGGCGGCGGGCATAGGAACGCGGCAGGGCTGCGAGTCGTCGGGGACTGGGATGAGAAAGAAGCCGAACTTGTGTCAGCCGTGCGCGACGCCGTAGACCGTGCAAGCGCGGATTGGATAACGGACGCGCCAAATTCATAGCTAAGGTCTTATATTCCCAGCCGTTTTGACTGAAAACCCACCCGTTTTCGTGAAAATACGCACCGTTTCGACTCAAGAACGCACCGTTTTTTGGTTCCGATCTTTTTCCTCGACGCAACAGTTGAGCACGCAGGCGGACGCGGTTGACACCGGCTCTGACACT
>JAICPV010000044.1 GCA_025929655.1 Pyrinomonadaceae bacterium | reverse complement strand
GCCGACGAAATGCGAATGGGGCAGCCCGTATGCATGCGAGATCAAATTGCTGCCGTTCCCGCAGCCGAGCTCAAGAACGCGGCAGCTCTCAACCTGCGCCGGCCGCATACCGTAGAGCATGCCAGCCGTGGCGAGACGGTCGGGGTGTGTTTGCAAAAAGAACTTGCTCGGGTAGGGAACGGCGTCGTAGGTAGATTTTTCGGCCATCGTTTATGAACCGAAAGTATTGCATTGACGCATATCGCCGGTCTGCATTCCGCGCGCGAACCATTCGATTCGCTGCTTTGCGGAGCCGTGTGTGAAAGAGTCGGGAACCACGTAGCCCTGGGTGCGCCGCTGGATCATATCATCGCCGACAGCACTTGCCGCGCGGATGGCTTCCTCAGCGTCGCCGGCTTCGACGCGGCCCTGCTTTTGCGCGAAATTCGCCCAGACGCCGGCGTAGCAGTCCGCCTGCAGCTCTAGCGCGACGGAGAGGCGATTGTTCTGCCCTCGGCGCTGCACTTGTTCCATGACGCCCGTAATGTTCTGTATATGGTGTCCGAATTCATGCGCGATCACGTAAGCCTGCGCGAAATCGCCGGGTGCTTTGAACTCGCGCCGAAGCTCGTCGAAGAATGCAAAATCGAGATAAAGATTGGAATCGCCCGGGCAATAAAACGGGCCTGTGGAAGCTCCGGCGCGTCCGCAGGCGGACGAGACCTGTCCCGTGAAGAGCACCAGCTTCGGGTCCTGATAGCGAGCGCGAGATTGCTGGGGCAGGATCTGCCGCCACCCATCCTCAAGGCTGCCCATGATCGCCCCGACGAACTGGCGGTTCTGGTCCGCAGGCTGGCCCGCCTGATTCGAGGCTGTCGGCTGCTGCTGTTGGGTTTGCGACGGAAGATTTTCGAGAAGCTGGCTCGGGTCGCCGCCGCAAAGATAGATCGCGACGGCTAAAATAACGACGCCCAGCCCACCGCCGCCGACGGCGATGCCGCGTCCGCCCATCCCGCGCCGGTCTTCGATATTTGTGCTCTGTCTTTGGTCGCCCCAGCGCATTGCTTCGTCCTCCCGCGATCGATGAATGCGAAAAGTTTAGCATTTAACTCCTGTATTCGGAACGTTCCCACCATACAAAGCGGTGCTGAAACAACCTGGATCGGTGTCTATTTTATCTTCCGCAAAACCTTGACAGAAGCGGACTTACAGGCATATTATCGTTGCACACGAAAACACGGGTCGTTTCTCTCAGGCGTGGGTCAACTAAACAGGAGGAACCATGATCAAACTGGATATCGTCAACCAGGTTGCCGATAAGACGGGTGTCCCGAAGCAAAAGGCGGAGCAGGTGGTCGATTCGCTATTCAACGCGATGAAGGAGGCCCTGGCCCGCGGAAGCCGCATCGAGCTGCGCGGTTTCGGCGTTTTCATCGTCAAGCCGCGGAAGCGGGGCGTCGGGCGGAATCCGAGAACGGGCACCGAGGTTCCGATACCGGCGGGCAAGACGATCCGATTCAAGCCGGGCAAGGAACTGACGGAGAAGGCAGTAAAAGCCTGACGCGTTTCATCAAAATTTAAGATTCGATTTGGGTCGCAGATCGCGAGTTCGGAAGGTATGCTTGTGATTTGCGGCTTTTTTCATTTGATGGCAAGTTTAGATCGATTCACGCTAATTGATGGGTACCCGAGGCCGACTTTGCGGACCTGGGCGAGGCATTTTGTTTTCCTCGCGATCACGCTCGTCACATCGACTATCGCGGGCGTTCTTTTCCCGTTCGGAAGGATCCCGTCGCTTCCTGAAGCCGACCCGCAGACGCTCGCGGAATTTCTGCAATTGATCGCTGAGATACCTATACGGTATTCCACTTTGATCGTAACGGCCGTTTCGAAACTGCTGACGGATGCCGAGTATCTTACCTACGGCCTCAGTTTTTCGCTCTCGCTTCTGTTCATTCTGATCTGTCACGAGATGGGGCATTACATCGCCTGCCGGATGTACAGGGTCGACGCGACTCTGCCGTATTTCATCCCGACGCCGCCGATGGTCGGGCCCGCGGGGACATTCGGCGCGTTCATAAAAATTCGATCTCCGATGCCTTCGAGAAGGGCAGTTTTCGATATCGGCGTCGCTGGGCCGATCGCCGGATTTATCGCGCTGATCCCGATCGCGATCGTCGGGGTCGCGTCGATGGAAACGGTTACTCCTGAACAGGTTGCGGCCGCAGGGCCGGGCGGTTTGGTGTTCACGGATCCGCTCTTTATGCGGATCATTGCGGCATTCAGCGGGATCGACCTGAATTTCGCGATCGGAAATCCTTTTTATTTCGCGGCCTGGATCGGGCTGCTCGTTACTGCATTGAATCTGATCCCATCCGGCCAGCTCGACGGCGGGCACGCGATATACGCGGTCTTTGGCGAGCGCGTTCACTTCTGGACGGGCCGCGTCGCATTCGTATGGATGACAGCGTTTTCGATCATCGGCTGGTTTTATTTCAACAGCCCGAGCGGATTCCTTATTGCAATTTTGCTCGGCGTGATGTTGCGGATCAAACATCCCGAACCGTGGGACCAAACGCCACTGGACGGAACGCGAAAGCTGATCGCATTTTTAACGCTGGTTATTTTTATTCTGTGTTTTGTGCCATTCCCGATCCAGATTAACTGAAGCCATTTTATGAAAGCGGGGGCAGGCACCCTTCGGGACTGCGAGTATTTTCCTTGTGCAGCTTCGGTCCCACAGCTTCTTGAATAAGACAATTCAAGTTAATCAGCTGCAGTCGGGAAGGGGGCCTGCCCCCGCTCTTCATTTTTCACCAAAATAGCCCACCAATTTCGCGAAATCCGAACCGTATCGGGTAAAAACCGAACCGTTTTGATCTAAAACCGAACCGTTTTCCGCGGCCGCCGCGATTTTTTGGTACCGGCACCGACTCTTCGCCCGGACACCATTTGCAACGGCGTTGCCACCGCTTCCGATGAGGCCTTTGCGTCCTTTTGCGATCTTCGGATTTGGGACGGGTTCTAAACGCAGGGAACCGGAGACCGCAGGGGAATATAAATTCGAAGGTACCCGAAAAATTTCTCTGCGGTCTCAGCGCCCTCTGCGTCTAAAAAATTATCCTTGCAATTCTGTTTCAAGTATGATACATTCGTTTCCGATGGAGGAATGGGTGTTTTATGCATGTTGAATGGTCTTTATTGCCGAGGGGCGACGTTGCGCCGCATTGGTCGCACGTTTACGTTACCTTGAACAGCCAGGGTATGATCGCGATCAATAAGGTCGCGTACCAGCGGATGGGTGCACCCGCGGCGTTCCAGATCTATTTCGACAAGGTGAACAGCCGCATCGCACTGAAACCCACCGCTTTGGCGATGAAGCACGCGTACCCGGCGGCGGGGTATGGGAAACGCGGTGGCCGCCGCATCCGCGCCTACCGGCTCCTCACGGAATACGGGATCAAGATCGACGAGACGATAGAATTCAAAGACGCTGAGATCGACCCGGACGGGCTTCTGATACTAGATCTGCGAACCGCCCGCGTTTCCCCGCGCGCACGAGCGCAGATCAAAAGAAATCAAAAAGCATAGCGGCCAAAAAAAGCTTCCCTCCTTGGAAAACGAGGGGTATCGGCGGCCTCCGCTGACGGGGTGGTTCTCTAATCTTAAGCTCCCCTCCTTACGAAGGAGGGGTGGACGCCGCTTCGGCGGACGGGGTGGTTCTCTCGCATGATTCTTCAGGAAACGAACCACCCGGTCTGCCTCGCGAAATAGGCGAGCCTGCCACCCTCCTTAACAAGGAGGGGAGCTTTTGGAGACGCCGAGATCAACCGGCCGGCCGGCTGGTTCTCGGCCTGCGCTCCACGACCGCGGCCGTGCGTAATATATACGTCCCCAGTTCGAGGCAATTCTCGGGAGGTCGAGAAGTCGTGTGCGCGGGGGATCACGTGTTAAAATTCATCGGCGCGACTCTTCCATATCCCATCGCAAATGAAATACGAAAAATATCTTTCCCTGATCCGCAGCCTCGACGATTACTCGAAACAAAATCGATCCGCGTATCAATCGAAGGTTTTCCTCCTGATAGCGCTCGGTTACGCGTATTTTATCGGGTTGATCCTGTTGTTGATCGTTCCAATCGGTTTTGTCGCCGTCGGACTGTTCGCCGCGCCTTATGAAATGGGCCGCTTGTTTCTGCAGCTTGGAAAGATCATTTGGGTGATCGTTCCCGGGCTAGCGGTATATTTCGGTTTTATCGGCAGCGCAGTTAAGGCTATCATGTCGCGCCCGGAGGTCCCGACCGGCGCACCGATCGCCCGCAACGATGCTCCGGAACTTTTCGACTTCATCGATACCACCTGCCGTGAATTGAAGGCTAAACGGCCGAAGACCGTCCTTGTGACGGACGAGTTCAATGCGGCGGTCGCAACAATGCCCAGGTTCGGAATTTTCGGAACGAGAGTCTATTTATTGCTGGGCCTGCCGCTGATGAAAGCTCTGTCGCCGGATCAATTCAAAGCTGTTCTTGCGCATGAGATCGGGCATATTTCCGGGAAACATGGTTCGTTTGCAAAATGGGCGTATCAAATGCGCGAAGCCTGGGGACGCCTGATCGAATCGCAAGAGTTGAACGACAGCAAAATGGCGGCGCTCTATAAGAATTTCGTTGAATGGTTCTTCCCGTATTTTTCGGCTTACTCGTTCGTACTGATGCGCGAACATGAACGCGACGCCGACCGGGATGCGGCGAAGATCATAGGTGCTCGTCCGCTCGGGGAAGCGCTTCTTTTGCTGCAAACCAGAACTGCAGCTCTGAGCGATAACTTTTGGAGCGCGGTTCATCACGAAAATTTGAGTGCGGATGTTCCGACCAAACATTTATTCACCCGCATGCTTAGTTCGTTGGGCTTTGTCGATCAGGAAAAAGACCGAACAACGATCACAAAAGCGCTTGCTGTGCCAACGGATTATAGCGATTCCCATCCTTCACTGGCCGAACGGCTGAAACTCATCGGGTACATCAAAGAAGGAGATATCCCCACGGTGCCGGAGATCGCATCGACTACCGCGGCCGACACGTTTTTGGGGGCCGATGTCGCGAGCCTTTCGAGGCAGTTCGATGCAAAGTGGGATGAACAGCTGGCCAGCGACTGGGAAGGCCGCCGCAGGTATTTCAACAAGTCGGACAAGCGCGTCGCGGAACTTAACGAAAAGGACGCGAAGGAAGGACTAACCGCCGAAGAGATTCTGGAGATCGCGGCGCGGATCGCGGAAAAAGATGGATTGGAAGCCGCACTGCCCTTCGTCGAACGAGCCGTATCAGAATTTCCGGATCATGCCAATGCTCATTACAACCTTGGGGGCGTCCGGTTGGGTTTAGACGACGAACGCGGTATCGCCGATCTGGAACGAGCGGCCGAACTGGATCAGACGTTCAAACTCGCGGTGAACGATGCGATCTTCGGTTACCTTCGATCTAAAGGCAGATTCGAAGAGGCTAAAACGTATGCGGCGTCCGTCGAAAACGAGCAAGAGAATATCGAGAAGGCAAACCGCGAGCGGCAAGCCGTGTTTCCGGAAGACAAATTCGAAGTGCACACCCTTCCGTCGGAACTTCTCGCACAGGTTCCGCAAAAGTTAGCGGGACTGGATGAGATAACGGCAATTTACGCGGTTAGGAAGGTCGTGAAATACTTTCCCGAAATTCCATTTCATGTGATCTTCATCGCACTGAGGAAAAAGTCGAAATTCAAGAATAAAAATGATCTGGAAGCGGGCGAGGTGGTGAGTATTGTCGCGGATAGGTTGGGTTTTCTCGAAGTAGGATACTTTCAGGCGCTGGTCGCCGAATTCGGCGACTATGAAAGATTCTTAGCGAAGATCGAAGGTGCTAAGGTCTTTGAACAGAAGGCCGCGTCCTAACGCCTTGACAAAAAGGCTCTAGCTAGCTAAGCTAGCTTAGCTATGAAGAAAGTTTCAGTCTTTGAAGGGAAGAACAAGTTCAGCGAGTTGATCAACAATGCCGCCAACGGTGAGCCGCAGATCATTACCAAAAACGGCAAGGAAACGGCTGTAGTTATTTCATTCGAAGATTACAAGCGGTTGAAAATAAAGGAGCGTCCTCTCATTGAGTTCCTGCTGGATAATCCGGCGCATAAATACGGACTCGAGGTTGATCTTTCTCGCGATAAGGATGCGACATATCGTGACGTTGACCTTCTTTCAGAGGAATGAGTTACCTTATCGACACGAATGTCATATCGGAAGTTCTTCGCAAGCGGCCAGATCCGAGAGTAGTGGAATGGTTGCAAAACGCTGAGGAAAACTCGCAATTCCTGAGCGCGATCTCGATGGGCGAGATACAGAAAGGCATAATTCGACTTCCCGCCTCGACCCGCCGCAAGGATCTCGAACAATGGTTTCAGAATCTCAAAACCCGCTACGCGGCGCGGCTGTTATCGTTTACCGAGATAACTGCCAGCCACTGGGCTCAATTGAGGTTTGAACTTGAGAAGGTTGGTCGTGTCATGCCGGTATTGGATAGTCTGATCGCGGCAACAGCACTCGAGCACGATCTTGCGATCGTTACGAGAAATGCATCGGATTTCGAGTCTACAGGAGCGGTTGTGATCAACCCCTGGAATATCTAACTTACCGCAGGCAGCATACCCTTTACTTCCTTCACCATTCGCTCGACGTCTGCGTCGCCGTCGAGGGCGATCATAAAGAAGTCGTAGCTGGTTTTGAAGCAGACCATTCCGTTGCTGAAGAACCAGACGCCTTCGAGCATCGGGTTGCCGCCGATGAGCCAGTCGATGGGCGCGCCGGTGATCGTTTTCGGGTTGAAGATATTCGTCATCATCACCGCGCCGGAGGCGAACGAGAATGCGCCGAGCAGCGGAGCGCCGATGCGTTTTGCGATGTCGCGTTCAAACTTGATGCGTTCGGCCTCGGCCTCGGTGAGGCGGCCTTTTTCGATGAGATCTTCCTTGCGTTTGAGAAATTCGTTGAACTGTTCCGCGATCTTTTTCACCGACCACGTCGGAAGTGCGGAATTGAAAAGCCAGTGTGACGAGATGCCCGTGAAAACGACACCGAGCCCGGCGCCGACAGCCATCGAAACGCCGGTGGTCGCGGCCTGCAGCGGGTTCTCCATCGCCCATGAAGTCGTTTTGGAAAACGCGCTCATCGCGGAATCGACCGTGCGCGAAAAGCCGACGCCGAAATTGAACATCTTGCCGACCGACTTCGCGCCCGTACCGATCGTGTCCTTTGCTCCTTCGAAAACTTCGCCGGCTTTTCCTCCCGCCGACGCGATAACTTCGGCCGCGGCTTTGCCCGCCGACTTGCCTGCGTCCTGCGCGGCGTCGCGGGCAGGCTCGCTGACTTCCCACGCCTTCTTCGCGGTTTCCTCGGCGGTTTTGATCGTCGTCTCGGCGACCTTAACGGCCGTCTTGCCAACCTCGGTCTTTTCGGCTTCGGCCTTGATCTTTTCAGCGCCGGCTTTTGCCGTGCTCGCGACGGCGCGGGCGCTCTCGCCGATCTTTTCCTTTAGCCCGAGTTGCTTATCGATCTCCTCGAACTTCTCCTTTGCGTCCTTCTGCCATTTGCCGAAACGGTCTTTATAATCTGCCATTTGTAACCTCAGAGAACCTAACGATTTCCACGCTTCCTTTGTTCGGTTATGATGCCGCAACGAGCCGCTCTTCTGCTAATTTTTGCATCTGAGTGTCCTGTAATCAACAATTATTCCGGCCCCGACGGCGTATGCTAATCTGGGCTATATATAATGCTGGTCAGATGTCCGCGGTGCGGAAAACAAGTCGAATACGAGGGCAACGAATTTCGGCCATTCTGCTCGGAACGCTGTAAAATGATCGATTTCGGCGCGTGGGCTGACGAGGAATACGCAATTCCGGCCGAACCCGCGGAGATCCACGAAGAGGACATCGCGGCTTTGGAAGAAGCGCTGGAGAATAAAAAATGACGCTCTTGGCGGATATCGGAGCACCTAGCGGCGGGGCGATCGCGGCCGGCGCGGGGATCGTTCTGCTGATCGCAATAGCCGCGGTCTCGTATATCGCGTTTCGGATCTTCAGAAAGACGCTGAAGATGGCTTTTCGGATGGCGCTGCTGGCGGCGGCCCTGGTGGCACTGCTAGGAGGAAGTCTAGGACTCTGGTGGATCGGATCGTCGAAGCCGGCGCCGAGGTCCGCACCTCAGCGAAATCGATAGGAAGAATCTGCAGAAGCCTGAACGTAAGGGAGGGGCTAAACGATCGACGCGTCTTCTTTAGCCCTCCCTTACGGTCAGGCTTCTGCTAAGAGAACAGGCTAACAGCCTGTTCTACTTTTAAATGGAGAATGTCGAAGAGGCAAAGGGCCTTAGGTTTTGGCAACGTTATCGCGGGCTGCCTCGAAACGTTTTTGCTCTCAGCCTCGTCAGCCTGCTCAACGACACTTCGAGCGAGATCATCTATCCGCTCCTTCCGGCTTTTCTGTTTCTCACCCTTGGTGCGACACCTTTCGCGATCGGCGTGATCGAGGGAGTTGCGGAATCCGTCGCCAGCATTCTCAAACTTTTTTCCGGCTATTTGAGCGACAGGTTCGGCAATCGCAAACTGCCGGTTTTCTTCGGCTATTCGCTGGCCGCCGTGACGCGGCCGCTGCTCGCCTTCGTTACGAGCTGGCCGCAGGTGCTGGTCGTGCGTATGACCGACCGGGTAGGAAAGGGAATTCGCGGGGCGCCCCGCGACGCCCTGATCGCGCAGGACGTCGAGCCTGGAAGACGCGGGCTGGCATTCGGCTTCAACCGCGCGGCGGACCACATGGGCGCGGTCGTCGGGCCGGTCGTCGCGTTTCTTCTACTTTCGTACATTGCAGCTGACTCGAGCGACCCGACCGCAAAGGAATATCAGCGCGTGTTCCTGTACGCGTCGATCCCGGTGGTGATCGGGCTCTTTGTAATTGTGTTTTTCGTGCGCGAGCCGAGAAGAGCACCGCCGGTAGCCGACGAAAATCCCATCAAGTTTTCGTTGAGGGAGTTTGACGGCAATTTCAAACGCTTCCTTTGGGTCGTCGCGTTATTTACTTTGTCAAATTCGACCGATGCTTTCCTTTTGCTTCGAGCGGAGCAGGCCGGAATCGCCCCGGCGATGTTGCCGCTGCTATGGATGGTGCTGCATCTGAGCAAAGTCGTGAGCTCGATCGCCGGCGGGAATCTTTCGGATAAGGTTGGGCGAAAGCAGATGATCATCGCCGGATGGATCGTTTACGCGGCGGTTTACATTGGATTCGCTTTCATAGGCGCGGCATGGCAGGCGTGGCTGCTGTTCATTATTTACGGCGTGTATTTCGGGTTGACCGAAGGGGTAGAAAAGGCACTGGTCGCCGACATGGTATCGGAAGAAAAACGCGGCACAGCCTACGGTTTCTACAATCTCGCGTACGGCATCACGGTGCTGCCGGCATCGTTGCTATTTGGGCTTTTATGGAGCAGCGTCGGGGTTAAAACAGCTTTCGGCGTGAGCGCTGCGATATCGATCATTGCAGCGATCCTGTTTCTCAAAATAAAGACGAATCCGACGATCGCAGAAGCCTGACCATTAGGGAGGGCTAAACGGTCAACTTGTTTCTTTAGCCCTCCCTTACGGTCAGGCTTCTGCAGTGCTTTTTTAGAATCGCACCGAGTCGAGAATATTTCGAAAAGCATTCTCGTATTGATAGGATTCGGCACCGGGAACGACTGTGATCAGATACAGGATTCTTCCATCGCGCATTTGTGCGGTGTAGACGGTTACTTCTTCGTCGCGTCCGGTAATGTTTGACCGCCCGGCCAACGAATATGAATAGCCGGAGGCGGAACCGATATATTCAGGCCTCGTTCCCGATTGCTGGCGGAGGTATGAATTGTTCTGCATCAGCGCTCGAACGAAGGCGTCGGACGCAGTACGAAAGTTTTGATACTGCGACTGCGAAACGCCGAGCATGACGCCATGCGTGATCCCCTGGGAGCCATATGCGCCCTCCGGTGCGAAAGTGACGTCGCTCTGCCCTGAAAACTCGCGCCAGTTGGACGGGACATTCAACACCAGCGTGTTGCCGACGTTGTATCGGCGCATCCTTAAAGAAGGAAATGCGACATTGCCGGAATACCGGCCGCTTGCTGTTCCGCTGCCGGCGGTTGTGCCGTCCCCATAGCCGCGGTCGATCTGAGCCATCGTCAATGCCGGCGTCATCTCGCGAAGTCGCGCCTGCACGCGTTCGAAATCTCGGGTGACCTTAATCGGGTTCGGCGACACATTCAGACGTGCAGCCTCGAGGTTGATGTTTTGGAAGAGGTTCCCGGGATCAGGGTGGCT
>JAICPV010000564.1 GCA_025929655.1 Pyrinomonadaceae bacterium | reverse complement strand
GTGAATATCTCGCGGTCTCGGATCCCGTGAATTGCTCGAATCCTTCCGCCGAAGGAGTGAAGCTCGTCGACCTGCCGATCAAGCCTTCCGCCACGCTGAAAAAGATCGCGGTCGGCGAGGCGTCGCGGCGCGAAGGCCTTTTCCTTTTACTCATAATGGCCCTCGAAATTGCCGAAAAATATCCCGAGACGTTTCCGGAGAAAACCGGCGAGCAATGGATGGCCGATTTCTTTACTCGGCTGACGAATGATGAAAACCTATCGAAACCGCCGCCGCCGTCTCCGCCGAATCCCAGAAAGCGCCGCAGCCGCCACAATCCGAAACGCTGATTTCCCAACAAAGGCCGCTCTGATTTACTATTTCCATTTCTCGTTCTAATATTTAACCCGCACCCGAATATGAGCAAATACCGCAAGATCGTCTGGAACGAAGGGATGCTTCTGACCCCGCATCACTTCCAGCAATGGGACAACTACCATGAGGATCTGCTGAACTCGCGAGCCAACTCGATGATGCCGTACAACTACGGCATTCTCGACCTGCAGGTGAACAACGAGGCCGTCGCGAACGGTAATTTCCAGATCACGAACTGCCGCGCGGTGCTGCCCGACGGGTTGATGGTGAATGTTCCCGACGCGGAGGCCGTTCCCGACCTGCGTCCTGTGGGCAATCATTTCGGCGTGGAGCAGGAGAAGCTCGGCGTCCATCTTGCGATCCCCGCGAAAAAGGCGGGCGAGGCAAATTTCCAGGCGGCCGGTGCCGCTCCGTCGAACAATCTGCGTTTCCTGCAGGAAGGAGCTCAGGTCAAGGATGAGACCAGCGGCACCAACGAGCAGCCGCTAGCGTACGCGAAAAGCAATCTCCGGATCGTCTTCGACGACGAGCTTCGCGACGGCTTCACATCGATCAAGATCGCCGAGCTGCAGCGAACCCCGACCGGACAGCTAAAGATCTCGGAAGATTACATCCCGCCGATCCTGAATATTTCGGCGTCCGCATGGGTCGTGAACATGCTCCGGCAGATGGTCGAGATCCTGATCACAAAAAGCGGCAGCCTCGGCGAGCAAAGGCGGCAAAGAAATGCGTCGCTCGCGGATTTCACCACCGCCGAGATCGCGGTCTTCTGGCTGCTGCACACGATCAACTCGTCCATCCCGACACTCTCGCATCAGTTTCGCAATCCGATGCTGCACCCCGAAAAGCTTTACTTAGAAATGGGCACGCTCGTCGGAAAGCTTATGACCTTTTCGTTGGAATACCTGCCGAAAGACATCGTGAAATACGACCACGACGACCTGTATTTCACGTTCGCGAACCTCTCGGCGCAATTGAAGGAATTGCTCGAAACCGTCATCCCGAGCCGCTGCGTGCAGATCCCGCTCGAGAAAACGCGCGAGACGCTCTACGTCGGCCGCATCGACGACGAACGCCTGCTCAAAGAAGCCGCGTTCTACCTCGCCGTCAACGCGCAGATGCCCGAATCCAAACTCATCGAAGGCGTTCCCCGCGTCGTCAAGATCGCATCGCGAGACGTCATCGACTCCGTCATCGGCTCCGCGCTTCCCGGCGTCGTGCTCACCCACGCGAATCCGCCGCCCGCGCCGATCCCCGCACGCATGGGATTCAAATACTTCCAGCTCGACAGCATGGGCCCCTACTGGAACGGCATCGCCGGCTCCAAGGTGATCTC
>JAICPV010000471.1 GCA_025929655.1 Pyrinomonadaceae bacterium | reverse complement strand
GAGATGTTGCGATCACAGTGGAACGCGGCGGCCAGAAGATACCGCTGACCATAAAGCCGGCACGCGAAGACCTCGGCGGTAACGCGGTGGGCGAGATCGGGATGGTGCCCGACGCAGGCGTCGAGCCGGTCGAGGTCGGACTCGTAAGTCCCAACTCTCCGGCGGCCGAATCCGGCCTGCAGCCGGGCGACAGAGTTCTTGCGTTCAATGGTCAGACGGTGAGAAACAGTCAGGAGCTCAGCAGCCAGATCCGCGAGAACAAGGACGCCCCGTCAACGCTCCTGATCGAACGAAACGGTCAACGGCAGGAGATCAAGACGCAGGCTCGGCTCGACAATGGAGCCTATCGGATAGGTATTCAGTTTTCGGCGGCGAGTATTACGACGCTTGAACCCGTCGGGCTTGGCGGAGCCGTCTCGTACGCGGTGGAATCGAATCTCCGCATCATTCGTCTGACAGGAAAAGTTTTCGGTCAGCTCTTTTCAGGACAGCGTTCGGTGCGCGATGCGGGACTGGCGGGCCCGGTCGGAATCGTCGGCCAGATCGCGATGGTCGTACGCGAAGCGGGATTCGCAGGCCTAGTCTCGATTCTCGCCGTGATCAGCCTGAACCTTGGCGTCTTTAATCTGCTGCCGATACCTTTGCTCGACGGTGGGCAGATCATGGTGCTGGGGATCGAGAAGGTGATGTCGTGGTTCGGCCGCACGCTGTCGATGGCATGGAAGGAGCGAATTCAGCTCACTGGCCTGGCCGTAATATTGCTGCTGATCGTGTTCGTCACGTTCCTGGATATATCGAGGTTCTTTTAGTGAATAGTGAATCGTAAATCGTGAATAGAAAGGCCGCCGCGGAAATCGTCCTGGATCACGACCTGGAATTCACTATTTACGATTTACGATTAACTATTTATAACAAATGCGAGTTTCAAGACCAGTCAAAGTCCGGGACGTACAGATCGGCGGAGGTGCGCCGGTTGCTGTGCAGTCGATGACGAAAACCGACACGACCGATGTCGACGGAACGCTGAAGCAGATCGACGAGATGGTCGAGGCGGGATGCGAGATCGT
Source organism: Pyrinomonadaceae bacterium (assembly GCA_025929655.1). Taxonomy (GTDB): domain Bacteria; phylum Acidobacteriota; class Blastocatellia; order Pyrinomonadales; family Pyrinomonadaceae; genus OLB17. The sequence continues at coordinate 1,434 of JAICPV010000471.1, read as the reverse complement.
CCGGATCGCCGTTCCCGACGACGATGCCGCCGCGGCGATGTACGAGATCCGCAAGCGCACCGACGTCCCGATCGTTGCGGATATTCATTTCCATTACAAACTCGCTCTCAAAGCTCTCGACGCGGGCATCGACAAGCTTCGTATCAATCCCGGAAACATCGGCTCGATCGACCGTGTTCGCGAAGTCGTTCGCGCGGCGGAATCTCGAAAGGTGCCCATCCGCATCGGCGTTAACGGCGGCTCGCTCGAGAAAGACCTGCTAAAAAAATACGGCACTGCGACGCCGGAAGCGATGGTTGAATCGGGCATGCGGCACATCCGCATTCTCGAAGACCTGGGCTTCGGCGACATCATCATTTCTCTCAAAGCATCGGACGTGAACCGTATGGTCGCGGCGTATCGTCTGATGGCGGAAAAGGTGGATTATCCGCTGCATCTGGGCGTGACCGAGGCAGGGACACCGTTTGGTGGAACGATAAAGTCCGCGATCGGTCTGGGAATTCTCCTGCACGAGGGTATCGGCGACACGATACGCGTTTCGCTCGCGGCCGAGCCGCACGAAGAGGTAAGAGTTGCGTGGGAGATTCTCAAATCCCTGGAACTTCGAAAGCGCGGCGTAACGGTCGTAGCTTGCCCGACCTGCGGGCGGTTAGATATTGACAACTTCGTCGAGATCGTCACAGAGGTCGAACGCCGCCTTTCCCACGTCGAAGAACCACTTCATCTTTCGATCATGGGCTGTGCAGTTAACGGCCCGGGCGAAGCGCACGATTCGCAGCTCGGCATCACTTTCGGCCGCAATGTGGGAATGATCTTCAAAGACGGCGTTCCGATGCGGCGTGTTTCCGGCGAAGATATTGTCGAAGAGTTTGTAAAAGAAGTGGAGATCCTTCGCAAGGAAGGCTCGTCAGCAAAGCCTGCTGTTCCGGAGAAACCGCTGGTGCAGATCGGTTGATCGATTCAACGCGGATAGCTCCGCAATTTCGCAGAAAGCTTCGTTATCTCCTGCCGCAATTCTCGTTCGCCAATTTCAGGACCGAACTTAAATTCAGAGATCTCTCTTAGGGACGAAACGAATTCTTTTGAGATCTCATTGGGCGCGCCGTCCGCCAGGATCCCGACCTGTTTCAATGATCGACGCAATGCCTCCCGGTCGATCCGTTCTCCGGCCATCGTCCAGAATGTAACGTTTCGAGTCGCGAGACCGACCATGAAAATCCATCTATCTTTTCCCGACAGGCGTTTCGTGAAATGGTCGATCTCTGCACCGATCTTACGTATACGTTCGTCGACGTTCTTCTCCTGATCGATCTCGGTGAGCCTCGCCTTTTCAACGGCAAACTCCGGCGTGAGAAACTGCGCTACCGGTCCGACCGAAATGTTGTCGAAATTGAGTACCGATTGCAGGGCGGTCCCGAAACGGAACCAATCGAT
>JAICPV010000214.1 GCA_025929655.1 Pyrinomonadaceae bacterium | reverse complement strand
TTCTGGTAGTAAAGAGCACCGAGGGGCGTGTAGATCTCGGAAAGATCTTTGTCGTTGGACAGGGCAAGCTCGTAATTGTTAGCCGCTTCGTCCTCCTTGCCCATTTCAGTCAACACTTCCGCCAATCCATAGTACGCCGGCGCATTCTTCGCGTTATACTTCAAGGCCTCCTCAAAGAAGGTTCGAGCGACCGGGAAACTGTCTTTCACGAGCAGCTCGTTCCCCTTCAGAGCGAGAGCTTCGCTGAGACCGGTCTGCGATATCGTGTTGTTTGCGTCCAGCGTAAGCGATTCGCGGAAGAAGTTGATCGCCTCGTTATAGTTGTCACGGTCAAGGTAGTATTCGCCAACACCGGCAAACAACCGCGACGCAGGGGCTTTCTCCATCGTGGCGACCTTCGCAAGACGTGGATCATTAGGATCTACCGCCTCAGTTCTCGTACGTCGCGGAGCAACTTTCGCAAGCGAAGTGTACTGTCGGGTTACCTTACGGGCTGACTCGATCCGCTGCTGCTTCGAGCGGCTCGCGCGGCTTGGAAGGACACGCTTCGGCGGTCCCTTGGCAGCCGTTCTAAGCACAAATACGCCCGAACTGCCGGTAACGTCGCTGATCGGGATCAGGTCGCCCTGTCCAGAAATCGGAACTGTCGTTAACAAGATCGCAAAAAGAACCAGGTTCGCGACCAAGAATCTCGCCAATACATTCTTAGTAGTCATCTTCTTCCTCAAACTTTAAAACCGCTAATGCGAACAGGGTTGAACCTGCCGACTACGATGCGGCAACTGCAAACTGACGTTTACCACCTGGAAATTTTGCCAACTAAGGGTCTATGACCTTGAAGTGAGCCTAATCTTTGCACTGATGACCTCAAAAATCAACCTTTTTGCGAGGTCGTGCCAAATTGTCAGCTTTTCCTCTACATTAGGAAGTTACCAACCATTCGAGTCTCAGGCCGCCATTCCGACTCCTGTTCGGATCGCCTTGACCATCTTGGCCTGAACCGGAGGCTGGAAATCCAATTTAAAGGAGTTCTTGCCGACGATGAAAGCATTTGCCACTGAGAATCTCAGAAATCTGGCTGTGATCGGACACGGCGACGCGGGTAAAACCCAATTGGTTTCATCCTTGTTGCACGTGTCCGGATCATCACACCGCTGGGGAAAAGTAGACGAAGGTACGACCGTTACCGATTACGACGAAGACTCGATCGAAAGAAAAGTTTCTCTCAATAATAATTTCGCCCACGCCGAATACAAAGACACCAAGATAAATTTTATCGACACGCCCGGCTACGCCGCGTTTGTTTCACATGCGCGGCCCGCATTGCGCGTTGCCGATTGCGCGCTCGTCGTCGTTGACGGCGTTCACGGCATCGAGGTCCAGACCGAGAAAACCTGGCAGTACGCAAACGAGTTCCTGCTGCCGCGTTTCATGGTCATCAACAAGATCGACAAGGAGCACGCCGATTTTGGCCACGCGCTCGAAACCGCTACGCACAGCTTTGCCCGGTCGATCGTCCCATTTACGCTGCCGATAGGCGCAGAAGGTAATTTTAAGGGCGTCGTGGACGTCGTCCACCAGAAAGCTTACGAGTTCGACGAGCACGGAAAGGCGAAGGAAATTCCGATGCCGGAAGAAGGCCGCGATGTCTTCGATCGAACGCGCGAGCGGCTCATCGAGATCGTTGCCGAGTCGGACGACGACCTGATGGAGAAGTATTTTGCAGACGGCACTCTTCCCGAAGAAGATATCTATCCGAACCTCGCAAAAGCGATCGCCAGCAGCAAACTTTGCCCTGTTTACGCTGTGTCGAGCACGACGCTGGTGGGCCTGCAGATCCTGCTGGATCACATTGTCGAATTTGCACCAAACCCTGCGACGCACGAGGCCGAATACGGTTTCAACAACCCCGAAATGGTGGGCGACCGCGTTTCACGAAACTACTCGAACGACGAGCCGTTCTCTGCATATGTTTTCCGCACGATCGCCGATCCGTTCGCGGGACGCATTAACGTGATGAAGGTGATCAGCGGCAAGGTTTCGTCCGATGCGACGGTTTTCAACTCGTCGCGCGATACCGCGGAACGCCTCGGTGCACTTCACGTCATTAATGGAAAGACTCTCGACAAAGTAAATGAGGCTCAAACCGGCGACATCATCGCGGTCGTAAAGCTCAAAGACACTCAGACCGGCGACACGCTTTGCGACAAGTCGAAGGCGATCGTTTACCCGAAGGTGGAATATCCCGAGGCGGCTATCGCTTTCGCCATCGAGCCGAAATCGCGTGCAGACGAAGAAAAGATCTCCGCTGCCCTTCACAAGATCCTCGAAGAAGACCCGTCATTACATTTCGACCGCGACGCGCAGACCAAGGAATTCATTCTTTCGGGTTCGGGCCAGCTTCATATCGAAACGGTAGTGGCAAAGCTGCTGAACCGGTATCACGTGGAGGTGACGCTTCATCCGCCGAAGGTGCCGTATAAGGAAACGATCACGCAGCAGGTAGAGGTGCAGGGGCGGCACAAGAAACAGTCCGGCGGGCGCGGGCAGTTCGGTGACTGTAAATGCATCTTCGAGCCGCTGCCACGCGGCACCGGTTTCGAATGGGTCGATAAGATCTTCGGCGGAGCCATCCCGCAGAATTTCCGGCCAGCGGTCGAGAAAGGGATCATCGAAGCCGCGCAGGCCGGAGCCGTGGCCGGTTACCCGCTGGTGGATTTCCGCGTCACGCTGATCGACGGCAGCTATCACACTGTCGACTCCGACGAGCACAGCTTCCGTGCCGCCGGCCGCAAGGCGTACCGAAACGCCATGGAAAAGGCGAAACCGACATTGCTTGAGCCGATCATGGATGTCGAGGTGTTCACTCCGCAGGAAGTTTCCGGCGATATCATGGGCGACCTTAACTCGCGCCGAGGCCGTGTCGGCGGCATGGACATGCGAGGTAAACAGCAGGTGATCAAGGCGAAGGTGCCGCTTTCGGAAATGCTCGATTACCAGTCGAAGCTCAATTCCGTCACGCAGGCACGCGGCTCGTATCACATGCAGTTCTCGCATTACGATCCATTGCCGCACAATCTCGCACAGAAGGTGATCGACGAAGCCGTCGCGGCGGGCCGCGTTCGGGCCCACGATGAGGATGAATGAGTGATCTATTTGACATCATCATCTATTGCGTTCTGATTTTCTGCATTCTTCTGGCGACTCTTGGAATTATTGCGGGAATCTATTCTGCGATTTACGGAGTGAAATATCGCGGCTGGGAATCGCCTTGGTCCCTGATCGCCCGTGACTCTTTTTCCTTACTAGCCACATCGTTGTTATTCAAAGCTTTTTCGGATGAACGATTGGACGGATTTTGGACATCGGTATTGGTCGGCCTGATTGGAGTGCCGTCGATGCTGTACGTTGTTTGGAACGATCACAAGTATGCTCAATTAACGGGAGAAAAAGGACCGTTTTCTTAGTTCATTTGGGATTGTTTTTTGGGATTGTTTGTGTTTCTGCAACTGTGTTTGTTTGTGTAGCATCAGAGAATGTTTAAACCGAAAATCCGACAAGAGGAGATCATAAAATGAGTTCGATGTTCGTTCGCGGTGCGGCGTTCCTGCTCGTGGTCGCATTCGTTTGTACACCTGTTTGGGCGACGTGTGGTGGCGGCGGAGGAGGCGGCGGCGGTGGAATGTCCGGCGGCGGGAATAATTCCGGCGGCGCCGACCCGGTCGTTTACCACGTTCCGTGGAAAACGCCGAAACAGTCGAAACCCGTAAACGAAGGCCTAGTTCTGTATTGGTTCCCTGCTACGGCCAACGAAATAAAAGTTTCTCCACTTCGGGAATCGCGCAATCTTTCACTTTATGCCGGACAGTGCGTCTCGATGCAGCTTGGCGACAATACCACTCCAAACGGAGATGCCATGGTGGGCGAATCCCCGCTGCCGGTTGTTATTCTTGCGACTCCAAAGGGCGAGGTCGTAAAGAAAGTTGAAAGCACAAAAGGCAAGCTGAAACTCATCGAAGTGGAAAAGGTCGTTGGCGACGAGATCAAATCTCGCGGCGCGGCGCTCGACGCGAAGCTCGCCGAGGCCAAAACGAAGGCATCGGCCGGCAAAAAGGAGTCAGCCATCGAGCTTTACAAAGCCGTCGCCGCAGAAAAATGCATGTTCGCGAAAAAAGCGAAGGATGCCGCGAAGGAATTGAAAAAACTCGGCGCCGATAACATCGGCGCGATAGCAGACGAACCCAATTTCGATAAGAAGCTTTCCGCCGCAATTGTACGCACGATGAAGCAGGGTTTGATCGCCGAAAACAACGGGAAATACGAGCAGGCCGGCAAGCTGTATGCAAAGGCACATGCGTTGGACCCGGCCGATCCGACGCCGCTCCGCTATCTTGCAGAACTGAATCGCCATCACATCGGCGACTGGGACAAGTCCGCGGCGCAGTTTCGCAAACTGCTCGATATGCCGAATGCGGATCCGCTCTCGCGTGCGGTCGCGCTTCACGGACTGGGCAAAATGACGATCCACAACGGCGAATTCAAAAAAGGCCTCGGCCTGATGGAACAGTCCGCCGAAACCTACCCGATCGCGCTTGCGTATCGAAACCTTGCCGTTTATTGGAATTCCGAATACGACATGGCGAAGGGCAATTATTACACTGAAAAGGCCCTCGAGATGGACCCGAATGATCCCTATAACCTTGTTTTTTCGGCCGTGTTCATGGCGATGAACGGCAAGAAGGCAGACGCGCTGAAGATCGCACAGAAACACGTCGATCTACTTCCGGCTTCGTACAATCTTGCCGCCATTTACGCACAGAACGGCGACAAGCAGAAGGCGCTTGAATTTTTGAAGCGTCATTTTTACGAATTCGAGCGTTTCCATGCAGTTCGCGAAAAGGAAATGATGGAGGCACGTGTCGATGCCGTTTTCGATTCGATCCGCCACAGCGAAGATTTCATGGCCCTGACGAAATTTGCGGACGGCAAAATGCCGATGCCTATGTCGCCGAAACAGGCCGAAGAGATCAAAACTAAAATGAATCACTAACCACGATGCCGCCGCCCAC
>JAICPV010000087.1 GCA_025929655.1 Pyrinomonadaceae bacterium | reverse complement strand
GGTATACGGTTCGGCGGCGTCGAGCACCTCGCCGCGTTCGTTGATGTACGCGGTAATACCGACGTTCGTCACACGGAGCACCGGCCGGTTCGTCTCAACCGCACGGAAAACGGCATTCGCCAGATGCTGCCGCAGAACGGGCGTCGGGCCGAGATAGCCGTCGTTCGTCATTTCAATGATCACGTCCGCGCCGTTTCGCACGTATTCACGGCTAAGCTCGCCGAAATGCGATTCGAAGCAGATCATCACGCCGGCTTTCGCGTCACCGATCGGCAAAATGTCGTACTCCGAGCCGTAGGAAAAACTTCCGACGAATGCAGGAACGATCGATTGCAGGGGCGTTGGAACGGCTTCACCGAACGGCAGCAGGTAGATTTTATCATACTGCCCGATCATCTTTCCCTCAGGCCCGACCAGCACCGCCGAGTTGAAATATTTGTGATCCGCCTTGTTCGGCTCGGCGGAATTGAACAGCACCGAAACGTTGTTCCTCGCCGCGAAGTCGTTGATGAATTTTTTTGTTTCGAGATCATCGCCGTACATGAAGTTCATGGGCGATTCGGGGAAGATGACAGTGGTCGGTTGTTGGTTGTTCGTCGTTCGTTGTTGGTTGATAGCTGCTAGCTTGGATTCAGCGAGGCTGACGTGGTTGCGGCGGTATTGTTCCCACTTTGACTGGTTCAAACCTGACATTGGTACGTTCGGTTGCAACGCCAGGACTTTTGACGTGACTAGTCTCTCGTCAAAGGAAACGCGATCAAATGAAAAGCCAAAAAGGATCACCACTAAAGCGGTGATTGCGCAGAACACTATCTTGTGCGACGCATGGTAGTTTTGAGTTAATTTTTCTCGACTACTTCGTTGCTTATAGATGTGGTGTGCGAACTGCAAAACAAACAAGTTCCCGAGAAAGAGAGCAAAACTTGTAAGGTGAACACCACCGAGGCTAGAGAGCTGCATCACGCCCGGCACGGTATGATTTCGCAACGCTTGCGAATAACCGATCGCATTCCAGTTATTTCCCGTTATCCAATACCGTAGAAACTCTGTGAAAACCCAAACGAACGGTGCAAGCAGAAATGCCCAGGTGCCGAAGCGGCGGAGAAAAATAGAAAGAACCAGCCCGAAGATCCCGGGAAATATCGCCGCGACAGCGGTTACGCAGAACAGCAGAAAATACGCGAGCAGAGGCGGGAAGGCGGCGTAATTTATCGGGGCGTACGTCAGCCACCAGCAAGATCCGAAAAAGAAAACGACGCCGAAGATCCAGCCTAGAACGAAGGAGCGAAAGGAGCGGCGACACTCTTGTCGCCATGAGCCCCCAGGGCGAACAGGCGGTATCGATGATGCCGGTTTTTCGAACGCTTCGCGTTCATGGCGACAAGAGTGTCGCCGCTCCCGTTCGATCGCGAAGAGGAGCGGTACCAGAGCGAACCAGGCAAGGAACCAGAATTCGAAATCGGGAAACGCGAGGATCAGCAAAACAGCCGATAAAACCGCGAGCAGAGCGTTCTTCCAGTCAGGCAAAAGATTCCGAAATCGGGGCAGTTTCACTGGCGATAGATTAACAAATCAATCTGACAAATCACTTAAGCGCTTTACACAAATTTTGTAACGGCGAAAATGACGGATTTTGTCAATCGGTCACGTTTCGGGCGGTTTGAAGTGTCAAAGTGAATTGAGGCCCGATCGGGAGCAATCGAAAATTACGCAAACTGAATGAACGTCTTATGTATGCTGAAGTACAGTATTTGCTGATTTAAAATGAGGCGAGCCCGGCCCATTTGGACCGGACTCAAGAGGTAGGACAACTGAAGGAACGCTCGGAAGGTGACCAAGCACAGTGGCAAACCGCGCTCGGAGAAGTGTTGGCGGCGGGGTCTTGATCGACTACATCAAGCTGGCCGCAGATGTATTAGCACGTGGCGTGCCAGACCTTCCGAACCGGTTCCAAGTTAAAAGTTCCAGGTTCCAAGTTTGCTGTAATTAATTGAATTTATTTAGGTTAGGGATTTATAAGAGACTGGAACTTGGAACTTGTAACCTGGAACTAAAGCTTTAAGCACTTACACTATTTGGAACAACGCTCGGTCTGGCGCTGGAAACCTAGAGCCTCGGCGTTCTCTTTATCGATCTCAAGGGCTGAGGCCGCATAGGTGCGGGCCTGCTGGCAATCGCTTTTTTCCAGGTAGATCTTGCCGAGGTTGATGTGGGCGTCGATCAGGCGATTGTCCCAGAATATCGCGGTTTTGAAGGCGTTCAGGGCCTGCTCGCGGTCGGCGCGCCGAAGATGGATCTTGCCAAGGATGAGGTAGCTTTCGGCCGACATCGGCTCGCTCGCAAGAATGCGTCGGATCGTCGCCATCGCCTCGTCATCCTCACCGTTCTTGAAAGCGGTCCGGGCCTTGTTAAGCAGATTGTCGGTCTCGTTGACCGCCGTGCGGACCGGCTCGGCGGCGCGTTTGCTTAAAACGACGCTGACGAAGTCCTTACGCTGCGGCTGCTCGACTCGGAGACCGAGGTCGCCGATGGTCTTCGATTTCAGCCATTCTTTCTCGAAATTCGCGTAACGGTTGCCAAACGTTAGCAGCCTGCGGGCCTGAGCATCGGAATCCAGTGCACCTTCCTGCTTTAGTTCGGTCTGAGCTTTGGCGAGGACGTAGTACGCGTCCCCGTCATTCTTGTTGGCTTCGACAACCTGTTTCAGATTCGAAGACGCTTCCACGTAATTCCCGTTAAGAAACTGCGTGACAGCGAGATTGAAACGCACAGTACGGTCTTCGGGAGCAGACTCGAGCGCCTTTTTTAACAGCGCTTCGCCTTGGGCCAGGAGTGCGGCCGCACGCGCCGGATTCTTTTTCTCCGCACGCGAAGCCTGGACGGAGATCGCACCGAGCATATTGTAAACGCTCGTAAGTTTGAGGTCGTCGGCCAGCGGCTGCAGGACCGCCAGCGCTTGTTCGTAGTTGCCCTGTTCCCAACGGATCACGCCGATGTAGAACGACGCTTCGGCATAGCTTTCGTCGCTGCAGTTCGCGATGCGATTATCGCCCCGCGCCTTCTCGCGGCACTGAGTGTGAGCACTCACTACGCGTTCGAACGAATCGACCGCTTCGTTGTATTTTTTCTGCCCGAGATATAAATGACCGAGCTCAAGAGCCGCATCGGCGAAAGTCCCGTCCGGCTGCGTTTCGCCGTAAAGCCTCATCGCGTTGCGGAAAAAGTTTTCGCGAAGCTCTGGCGAACTCGTCAGCAAGCCTTTGATATATGCTTCGAAGGCGCGGCCGGGAACCTTGCTCGCCGCTTCGATCAAGGTGTTCTGCGAGAACGGGAGCGCCTTATCTCTCTGATATAGGATCTGGTAAGCGATCTGCCCCTGGATCGTCTGCAGGTTCCCAAGGGCATCGTTTATGGTGATGTCGCGAGTGACCTGCCGGCCGTCGAGATACTCAGTCAGGAATCGGCCTTCGTTCACGCGGATGATCTTTGTCGTGACGTTGATGATCGCGGCCATGTCTTCCTGGGCGGGAACGATCGTGTAATATCCGGTTATCAGAAGCGACGCATTGCCGGCCCGCGCCAGCTTCAACGAGGTAGCAAGACTGGGAAGAGAGGTCAACGGTATACGCAGTTTTTGCTGCAGTACTTTTCGTTCGCTGTTCGAAACGACGTCCAGGGTCGGCACTCGAAGCAGTTCGGAGATCGACATCGCGAAGCTCTCGCCGACCCAATTGAATTCCGGCTTGTTCGAGGTGTTCTCGAAAGGCAGGACCATCACCACGTCGGTCGCTTTGGTTTGTGCCGACGCGCCAAAGGCTGCCAAAAGCGTTATGATTGCCGTAAAGAGTATCTTTCTAAAATTCATCAGACCCTGTTTCTCGGACCCGCGCGAGCGGGCAAGAAAGTATGATGCAGACAACTGCAAATCCGTATCGCCGCAAAATATCGTTTAGAAGCCGAGTTCTTAAGAGTTTATCATCAATGAATGAACCAAAGGAGAAGCTCATGATAATCAAAGACAAGAAACAAAAGCGTAAACTCGACAAGGTTCCGGACCGTGATAAAAACGGCGAACCGATCTACAAGATCGCGGACATTAAAACAGAGCCCAAGCGGAAGGAAGATGCTTCGAAACCGAAATAGTTCTCTAATCTGATCGGGGACTTGAATTAGGAAGGTTGGTATCCGGTACGGGATTTGAACCCGTGTTGCCGCCGTGAAAGGGCGGTGTCCTAACCCCTAGACGAACCGGACACATGGGGCAAAGGCGAACGGTAAGAATATCGCACAGCGAAAAAAGTTGTCAAATTTCGCTGATGTTGCATTGGCTGTTCGCGCAATGCATCCACATCTCGAACGCCGCGGAATCCATAATCCAAGTGAAAGATTACAATTCTTTGCAATAAACCTCTTGCCTAACTCTGGGCGGGTGCCTAGAATCGAATTCCAAACATGTGACCAAAATCGACTTTCGGTCAGAAACGACCGTTTTGAGGAATTTATTGAATTATGCTTAAAAGAATCCATCTTACCTCGCCGTTTAGACTTGTGCTCTGCGCGGTATCGTCCGTTTATCTGCTCGCCATCACCGCTTCGGCGCAGCAGGGCCCGCCCGGCGGGCCGCCCCCCAATAAATCGACGCCCGTGGAGGCTGGCGAGCTTCGCGAGACCTGGAACGATCGGGTAAGTCAGGGCCCACCGGTCGGGGTGTTTCCGGAGTTCGAGGGGTGGAGCATGGGCACCGCGATGCCGCTCCCCCGATCCGAGCACGCTGTGGCGGAGATGGACGGAAAGATCTGGGTGCTGGGCGGCTATCCGCCCGGCCGACTCCCGTCTAATCTCGTTCAGGTCTACGATTCGGCAACGGGCCGCTGGTCCCTTGGACCGACCCTACCCCAGCCGATCCACCACACACACGTTGCTGCGGTCGGCGGCAAGCTCTACATGATCGGCGGCGAGATCGACGGCGCAAGCACGGGGCGGCCGGAGAAGTTCGTAGCGAACGTTTGGATGCACGATCCGAAGGTCGGCGGCTGGGTTGCGCGATCTCCGATGCGGACAGCACGAAGCGGCGGCGGCAAGGCCGTGATCGATGGAAAGATCTATGTAGCCGGCGGACGTCCGCCAGGCGGCTCCGCCTTCGAGGTCTACGATCCCGCGACGGACAAGTGGGAGAAACTTCCCGATTTGCCGACTCAGCGTAATCATCTTGCGATGGTCGCTTTGAACGGGAAGATCTACGTCGCAGGCGGCCGCTTCGGCCCGGGCGCGGGCGCACAGCGGACCGATGTGGTGGAGATCTACGATCCCGCGACCCGGAAATGGACAAAGAGTGCGCCTCTTCCTGCTCCGCGAGGCGGAATAACCGGCGCGGTCGTCAATGGCTGTATGTTCGTCTTCGGTGGCGAGGGCGAGCAGAAACACGTGCTGGGCTTGACGCCGAACACCTATGGCTACGATCCCCGATCGGACAAGTGGACCACGCTGCCGAACCTCCCCATCGCCGTCCACGGGCTAAAGGGCAGCGCTGTTATTAATGGCCGCATCTTCCTGCCGGGGGGCGGGATCACGCTGGGCGGAAACTCAGGCACGAACGCGATGCAGGTTTACCGGCCTGCGATGAAGTGCGAATGAAGCTGGGGAGTATACAGCCTGTATAGTGTCTCTAGATGTTTCTTCTTCGCGAGCCGAGTAAGACGGAGATCACCCGGTTCATAAGTTCCGTTTCCGGATCGAACTATTCGTATCGTCACGTAGGCGCAACGTTGAATCGCGGTGCGCCTGGTTACACCGCTGATCACAATCGTATCCTTATCGGCAAAGGACAAGAAGATTCCGAAAATGCGAAACGCGCCATCCGCGATTGGAAAATGTTCGATTTGCCGTGGCTGCGGCTTTGCTGGACGAACACGCCCATCGAAGTAGGACAGACGGTCGCGATCGTCGTGAATCATTTCGGGTTCTGGTCGATGAGCGCAACCAGGATCGTTTATGTGATCGACGAACCCAACCGATTTGGATTCGCCTACGGGACGCTTTTCGAACATGTCGAATCCGGGGAAGAGCGTTTCTCGGTCGAAGTTGATCCGAAAAGCGGCGAGGTATGGTATGACCTTTTTGCATTTTCAAAACCGAATCACCTATTTGCACGTCTGGGTTATCCGATCTCTCGCAGGCTCCAGAAACGGTTCGCTCGTGACTCCATGGCCGCGATGAAACGCGCGGTTGAGGCGTGCTAATATCTCCTAAATGAAACGCGTCTTTTTGATCGACTCGATGTCGCATATTTTCCGTGCGTATTTCGCCCCGATGGGTGCGCGGCAGGAGCCGCTGCGCAACAGCAACGGGCAGGTGACGCAGGCGGTATTTGTGTTCACGAATATGCTGCGGAAGCTGATCAACGACGAAAGGCCCGATTACATCGCCGCAGTTTTCGACACGCTTGCTCCGACATTTCGGCACGAATCTTACGCGGATTACAAAGCGAACCGCGAGGACATGCCTGATGATCTTTCGTCGCAGATGCCTTACATCATCCGCGTGTGCGAGGCGTTCAATCTGCCGATACTAAAGTTGGACGGCTTCGAGGCTGATGACATTATCGGCACGCTTGCAAAAAAGATAAAGGAAAAGGGAATGCAGGCAGTGATCGTTTCGAACGATAAGGACCTCTGCCAATTGGTGAAAGACCCGCACGTGATCGCGATGCGGCAAAATTCTACGAACGTGAAGCGCAAGGTGCCGGTGCCGCCGATCGAATGGTGCGACGAAGCATGGGTCGAAAATAAATTCGGCGTTCCGCCGTCGAAGATCATCGACCTGCTTGGGCTGATGGGCGATGCGATCGACAACATTCCCGGCGCGCCGGGGATCGGCGAAAAAGGCGCGCTCAAGCTCGTACAGGAATTCGGCTCGGCGCTCGGCGCGATGGAAAACGCAGACAAGGTCACACACAAAACGTATCGCGAAAGTCTGCAGAACAATCAGGAGATCATCAAGCAATCATTGGAGCTTGCAACCGTGCATTGCGAGGTCCCGATCGAATTGGATTTGGATCAACTCAGGTTTCGCGAGCCGAATCGAACGGAAGCATATAAGCTCTTTCGCGAATTGGAATTCAACACGCTCACCAAAGAATTCGCCGATTCCGCGCCGTTGTTCGACTCGCTTCCGGACGATGGCCGTGATCACGTCACGCAGCAGTATTCCTTGATTCGAACTCGCGTCGAGCTCGACAAACTGATCAGAATCCTTTGGGAAAAGGAATGGTTCGCATTTGGTGTGGACGATTCGAACGAGAGCAAATGGCATAGTTCTTTTGACAAGGTTCCGCCGCGCGGGATCTCGATATCGTTCGCGCCCGGGATCGCTAGCTTCATCGACCTGGAGAATTTTGAAAGCGGATGCGACGCCGCGGTGCGGTCGATAAAAGACATCTTCGAGAACCCGTATTTGGATAAATCGACGCACGACCTGAAATGCAAGCTTGCGATCTTTGCGAAAATGGGGATAGAGCCCCAAGCCGTCAAAAACGATCTGATGATGGCGTCTTTCCTTTTGGACTCCGGACGCCCGCATCACGAGCTGGAATTCCTGGCTCAGCATAATCTCGACGCCTATCCGAAGATCGACATGCCGGAAGGATTTTCCGAGTCCGGGTTTGAATCCACCACGCGGGCGGACTGGACCTATCAGTTGACTCCGCTGCTAAGGCGGAAGATCGAAGCAGACGGGCTGAAACAAATTTATTGCGATATTGAACTGCCGCTCGAACCGGTCCTGGTCGAAATC
>JAICPV010000456.1 GCA_025929655.1 Pyrinomonadaceae bacterium | reverse complement strand
GGCAAAATGCTCTCCGACATCGAGCTTCTCAAGCGCGTCAAGTGGGACAATTCGCTTATGACTGGTAATTAAGAGTTCCAGGTTCCAAGATCCAGGTTCCAAGTTTTCGTCTTTAACCTGGAACCTGGAACTTGGAACTTTGAACCTTCACGGGGATGGTTGAGCGTAGTCAAAAGGAAGTATGGCGGTTGACACCTTGGCTGGTGATTTTCCTGTTGATGGCGAACTTCGTCCTGATGGCGTTCGACGCGCGTGAGATCGGCACCGGCCAGCGCGTGATCCGTGTTTGGACCCAGACGGTCGCGGATTTCGTCCAATCTCCGGTCGCCACCTTAACCTCATCCATTTCCAATTACTTCGGTTCGATAGCCAATCTACGCTCGGCTCAATCTGAGAACGACCAGCTCAAAGAGAAGGTTCAGGAGCTGCAGGTCGAACTCAAGGGAAAAGAGGACCTGTCCGCGGAAAACGAGCGGCTCCGCAAACTCCTTGGCCTAAAAGAAACAAGCAAGCTCGAAGTGCTGCCTGCGCAGATCATCGGCCGCGACCCTTCCGTTTGGTTCGACTCGTCTATCGTAAGCCGCGGCAGCCTCGACGGCGTGAAACTCAACATGCCGGTGGTGACCGACGGCGGCCTTGTTGGCAGAGTAACAGCCGTTGGTCCGCTGACATCGCAGATCGACCTGATCACCCATGATAAATCCGGCGTCGGCGGGGTCGTCGGCGAGATCGCCGAATCGAACGCATTGGGCGTTATCTCCGGGACAAGCAAACGAGACGTGGTCGAAATGCGATATGTCTCGGGCAGTATCGAAGTTAAGCCGGGACAAATGGTCTACACGACCGGGCAGGACGGCATATATCCGGCAGGACTTCGGATCGGGGAGATCGTTGAGGTCATAAGCGGTACCGCGACCACGCCGCATCGCATCTTCATTCGCCCGTCGGCGGGCCTGGATTCCATGCGTGAGGTCGCGATCCTTCTTTATGAGCCGCCGGTGAAATCGGAATTTGAACAGAAATTACCCAATGCGACGAAAACGAAATGATTTCAAATTCCAAATTCCAGGTTCCATATTTTTTGTCCACTACCGTGCCGAGAAATCACGGAGCATCAAAAACGGGAATTTTCACACGCTTGTTGAGGACTAGAATCTGAAATCTGGAATCTGGAATCTGGAATTCTGATGCATGGATAATCTGAAGCTCACAATCGCCCTGGTCATTTCCATTCTGCTGCAGTGGACACTGCGGAATGTTGCGGAACCATTCGCGTTCGTCGACTTCCCATTGATCATCATCATCTACGCGGCTCTTCAACGCGACGCTATCAAGGCGGTGCTCTTTGGTTCGATCGCGGGGCTCGCGGTGGACGCCTTGAGCGGCGGCCTTTTAGGGGCGAACGGTTTCGCGAAAACGCTTGTCGCATTTGCGGTTAGCGAGCTCGCTCGACGGGTCTATATGGACAACCTTTTGCTCCGGATCCCCGTCATAGCCGCGGCATCTGTCATTGACGATCTTGTGTATTACGGGCTCCACAGATTGTTGGGGCAGGAGCCGAATATGCCGATCATGACCACGGTCTCTTACACGCTTATAGGGACGACGATTGCCGGAACGATCATTTACCTTTTTCTCGATTTCGCTCTCGCGCAGAAATTGCGGAGGCCGCGGCGTGAAAGTTTTTCTTCCCGGCGTCAAACCCGGCGGCGTAATCCGATCCGATTAGGCAAGTAATGAAACTCAACGAACAAGGGCAAAATCTCAGCGGGCGCATAATAGCGATCCAGATCATTGCGTTCGTGTTTCTAGCTGTGCTGGGGGCACGTCTTTATTATCTCCAGGTCGTTCGAGGCGAGTATTTCAGCGAGCGGGCAGAGAACCAGCGAATCCGCCTCATACCGATCCCGGCGCCGCGCGGCGCCATCTTCGACCGCAACGGAAAGATACTTGTCGATTCGCGGCCTACATTTAACGTGGTGCTGACGAACGAGCCGATCAAGGGCATCGACGTTAACGAGCGTGTCGACGAGTATGCCGAGGGGCTGAGCCTCGAACCGTCGTACGTTCGCGAACGCCTGATCGCCATCAAGAAGCAGAACGATTTCGAAACCCTCGTCCTTAAAGACAACGCGTCGATGCAGGACATCGCCTGGGTGGAATCGCATTTGCTCGAATTTCCCGAACTCCGCGTCGAACTGCAGCCGCAGCGGTTTTACCCGCACGGCGAAAGCATGGCACATATTCTCGGTTACGTTGGCGAGATAAGCCCGAAACAGCTGGAATCCGAAGAATACAGGCAAAAAGGCTTTCGTCCCGGCGACATTATCGGTAAAGGCGGCCTCGAACAATATTACGACGAATACCTGCGGGGCCGCCCGGGATATCGAAAGGTGATCGTCGACAGCCGCGGCCGCGTACAAAGCGAGGTCAGCAAGGTGGAACCGCAAGCCGGACAAGATCTCGTGACGTCGCTCGACCTCGACCTTCAGATCGCGGCGGAGCAGCAGCTCGCCGCCACGCCGACAAAACGCGGCACGATCATCGCGATGGATCCGAACAACGGAGAGATGCTAGTGATGGCGTCGCTGCCCTCT
>JAICPV010000069.1 GCA_025929655.1 Pyrinomonadaceae bacterium | reverse complement strand
TCGACGTGGCGCCGAAATCTTTCCGCCACAGTCGCGAATAGCTTTTCGTTTTTTAGCCGTTTCGCCTCGTGCAGAACCATCCATAAAGTTTCGATACAGTGGCCCGTGTAGACGAGTTGCGCATACTCATTCGTCGGCCGCGAGAGATCGTGGTTGAGCAATTCGTTATCCAATCCAAATGCGGGATTGAAATGATGATTCACGATCGCATCAATGCAGCGTCTGGCGATCTTTTCAAGCTCCGCATCCCCGCGAATTTCCAACATTTGCGTTATGACGCGGACCAAAACCATCCAGACGCCTTGAATACGCGCACCAGGAAACGGCCGGGCTTCGCGGCCGAGGTATGTTTGTCCTATCGCCGGCCTGTAATCTGGGCGATCGTAGAGGCGAACACATTTCAGGACAAGGTGTTTAGCTTCATCCCAGAGTGCTTTGTCGCCCGTCGCTTTTGACACTTCGGCAAGTCCTTCGGCAATGAAGAGGTCGCCGTAGATCTCTCCATCTGCCGAAGTGAGGGGTTTGCCGTCACGGGTCAACTCCTTTGGCCAAAGTTCGTCCTCGCCCAGGGGCATTGCCTTTCGAACGAAATCGATCGATCTCTGCGCGACGTCAAGGTACTTCCTCTCGCGCGCGAGGTTGTTGTAAAGAAAGGCGTAAACCCAGCTTCCGCGCCCTTCGAACCAGCTCGACTTGTTTTCGTTTATCCGCTGGCCCGTGAAATCCGCGTTGCACATAAAACCGCCCAGCTCATGGTCGATCACAAAGCGGTCCATGAACGGGAGAAAATCGTCGAAGAGATTGCGCCGGTAATCGCCGGCCAATTTTGTCAACGGCAAGTCATCCGCGGGATTTCGCGGTGCAGGCACAAGTTGTCCGGCAGTCGTTTGCTCGGCGCTCACTCCACCCGCAGCCGCGCTTGCGAGTCCGCCAGCGGATGACACCTTCAAAAACGTTCGTCGATCCATATATCTATTCCCGCATCAGGGGAGCGGCCCGTCATTTCGTTTCGAATGCCGAAGCAGTGTTCGGAGATCACCCAGCCCTTTTACCGCCACGACCGCCGCAACGATAAAAAAGATCGCCGCCGAAAGAGCAAAGATCAGCAACCAGACTACGACACCGAAATTCATTCAACGGTACCTCCAACAAGTTTCATACTCGGCGGAAACGCCTTTTGGGTGAAGATCGAGCCAAAATACATTCCCGCTCCGGCAAGTACGAAGCTCAACAGGCCGGAGACATTTACATCTGTGATAAATGCCAGCCAAGCGGGAAGCGACTCTGCCGATTTTTCGAGGAGCAGAAAGCCCGCTGGAGCGATCGCACCCATTATCAAGGCTGCGTATGCACCGACAATATTGGCCTTTCGCCAGTAAATACCCGCTGCCACGCATCCCAAGGCTCCCGCCGTGTACATTGCTCCGGTGATGAAAAGGTACTGAAACGCCGTATCGGGAATCTGATACCAAAGGCCGAATATTAGAAGAAAGGCGCCGATCAATATGGCAAAGATCCTCGTAATCCTTATAGTTGTTCTCTCATCGAAATCCTTCGCTCGAAAACACGCGATCACGTCACGCGTGATCACCGAGCTCCACGCAAGCAGATACGCGCTGTAAGTCGACATCGACGCGGCCAGCATACCGGCGACGAGAAGTCCGAGAAACCCGCGGGGCGTCACGATTCTAAGTAGCTTCGGCATAGCGGCAGTCGGTGATTCGTTCGGTCCGAGATAAGCGAGCGCCGCGACACCGATGAACATCGGGATCATCGCCCGGCCAGCGAAGGTCAAACTGGTGTAAAAGAAAACTTTTTTTGCGACTTTAGGATTCTCGGACGCGAGCGCTTTCGATGTTCCCGGTTGCCACAGAGCGCCGGCCGCAACGTTGCTGATGAGAATCCAGACGATGAACATCCATCCGAACCGCGGATTCACGAGCGGGTTTACACCGCTTTCGCCATATTGCCCCATCACGGCATTGCCGATCGAAGTAAGATCGACGTTGACCAGCACCGCGATCAGCGCCACGAGGACCCCGATCGAGAGCACAACAAACTGCAGGTAGTCCGTTACGACCACCGAAAACATCCCGCCCAGGACCGTGTATAGCACAACGACTATGATCATGATCACCATGATCACGGCCAGCGCGTTCGGGCCAAATCCCATCACCTCGGAAAGGAAAATGCCGTCGAACTTGAGAAAAATCCCCATGTTCAGAACGCCGCCGAGAAAGAGGATAATGCCGCCTAAAAGCCGCACACTACGGCTGTAGCGCATCTCGTAGTATTCCGGGATCGTCATCACCTCGAGGCTGCGAAGCCTTTCGATTATGAAGCCGGTCCTGCCCACAAACATGTACGCCAGCATCGCGAGTATCCCGATGATGAAACACGAAAACCCAGTGACGTACCCGAGCTCGCTGAAATACATGAACGTGATCGTGCCTAACTCGGTGGCCGCAAACGTCGCAACTCCCAAAGACAACCCGACCCGCCGCCCGGCGACCATGTAACCGCTCAAATTCTCGACGTACCGCTTCGCACAGAGGCCGGCGGCCACCGTGAATCCGAGGTAGGCCAACAGGATTAACCAGTCGATCGTGCTGAAGGTCATATTTACGCTGCGGCGATATCAGTTTGAAAATACTTGCGTCCAAAACTGCGTGTACGAATTCCACTTCATAAAATTGATTCCCCAATGAGGACTGGCGCCCGTTGTCCAGCAGGAAACGCGGCCGCTCCCAAGTGATCGCGCCACAAGCAGCGGATGCCAACGGCCGCAATTTTCGATCTCGACGATGCAGTCGCTTCCGTCGCGAGTTTTGCATTCGTTGAATCCGAGAAGCGGCGGAGCGGTTTCCCAGTCAATATCCTTCGCCATTGGGTGCTCGGGAAAACTGCACCGAATCTCGAAACCGGCGGTCGATTCGATTAGATCGTCATGCTGCAAGCATTCGACCGGCAGGGCATCATGGAAACGTGACCGCCCCCAACCGCCCTTTCCCAATTCACCTGCAAAGCTCAGCCAGCCCCCGTTCATATGAAAATGGCCGCCAGCCGTGACCCAACTTCGCAAAAGATCGAAACGGTCCGGGAAAACGAGCGGCTCGTCGCTCCATTTGGCCCGCTGAAAAAAATCCGGGTGCAGCATCAGGCACTTCGTCTCGACGTCGGCGAATACGATCGTCGTCGCCCATTGCAGCCTTCCGTCGAAAGCCTCGGGCGACATATGATAAAGCTCCCACGAAGGCTGCGAAACGACATCCGCGCCCGGGATCGACCGGAGTGTATCGACGAAGGGTTGTGCATAGTTCAACACCTCCACGTCTTTGCTGGGAGCCTCGAATGGCGACTCGACATATTTCTGGCCGATATGAATGCACCAATTGCCGACGTGCCAGATCCGAAGTTGTTTTTGCTCTCGCATCTTTATCTCGTCCGCGCGTCAGGGTTATATAACAGCGGAAAAAATTGGCCGGCCAGCTTTTCGCCTTTCGGTACTACGGAAACGCCATCCAGCAGCGGCTCGTCTGAATCCGAAATTACACCGTCGCGAATCACGTTGATAACGGCAGCCCGCCGCGGCCGCTCTGAAGTATTCGCGAACGAGCCGTGCACCATCATCGGGTGATGAAACGAACACTCGCCTCTCTTCAATTCGATCGCGACCGGTTTGAATTCACGCAGCTGGTCATCCGTCAGCGACTCCCTGATCTTGTCCATATCATTGGCCAGATCCTCGCGCGGCAGGAGGTTCCACTTGTGGCTCCGCGGTACGTAGTGAAGGCATCCGTTTTCGGTGGTCGAATCGTCCAGCCCGATCCAGCACGTCAGGTGTGCCATGGGCTTCGTGCGCGTCCAATAGGAATAATCCTGATGCCAGATAACCACACCGCCTTCGTGCGCCGGCTTAACAAATAATTGGTCGTGCCAGAATCTGACCGCTCCGCCCAGCAGCTGTGAAGCGGGAACGACGAAAGCTGGATGCCAGAGCAGGTCATGGAATGCGGGCGAAATCCGCCACGCGCCCAGGGCGTGAAAAAGCACATTGTTCGGATCGGCCGATTCGTTCGAATTAAACTCGTAGAAAAGGTCGTGCGCGGGATTATCGGGATCCATCAAAGCCGGAAGTTCGCTCCGCAGCGTTTCTATCTGGTCGTCCTCGAGTATGCGAATACCTTTGAGGTATCCATACTCATCGAAGAAATCCACCTGCTCGGCCGTGAGTCGGTAACGCTCGTTGTCCGTCGCACTAACTGAAAATAGTGCACCGACCGCACTGTGATCTTCTGAAAGGTCCTTATACATGCTCACCTCGAACTTGGTCGGAAAGTCCCCGCACTTTTGAAACGCTAACTACTCCTTGGTCCCTGGCCGCACTTCCGACGTGGAATTCCCGTATCGTCGTCCGTTCTTTAATTCGCCCGACCATCTCGATATCGATGCGCCCGCCCGCGAGTATCCGCATCTCGGGATAGGCGGCTGATGCATATTCGCCGAGATTACCGACCCGTTCAGCCGGCGTACCGGTTCCCCCGTGTGACAACAACCGGTCGATCCGGCCGATCTTTTTCAGGACCGCGATCGCTGACAGCTTGTCGCTCGTGTCCTCGAAAGCGTGATGAAAAGTCGCTTTTAAATCAGGTGCACAATTTAGAATTTTCACGCTATGTTCTGCGTCGATCTCGTTGGACCGTACAAACCCGATCACGACCCCGTCGACCTTTATATCGTTCAATTCAACGGCGATCCTGCAGAGTCTTTCTGCCGCGGCTTCATCCGTCAAACCGTAACCCTCTTCATCGCGGAGCATCACCCGGAGCGGCAGGTCAACTTCCTGCTGGATCTCGCGGACCAGATCGAGCGGGGGCGTGAAACCGCCAAATTCAAAACCGCTGATCACCTCCAACCGGTCGGCACCGCCGCGTTCCGCGTTGACGGCATCTTCGACCGAACACGCGATCACCTCCAAAACAAGTGCTTCATCGTCGACCGCCTGAGTGCGCATTCAATCGATCTCCGTTTCAACATCGAGGTATCTGATCCTGCCGGCAAATGGACCGAGAATATTTCGAAGCGTGCCCGCGGCCGCGTCTCCCACGTTTGCGCTCGGCAGCACCGACGGTCTGACACCCCTTTCAGACAGTTCCGCAAGTGCTGCGATAACGATCGAATGTATGATCGCCGACCCGGCAACCGTCGATGATGCACCGGTCATCGATTCGATGCCGTCGATCTTCACGAGTGCGTCACCGGAAGGCACGCAATTGTCGACAACAACGTCTGCGATCTCGAACAACCGCTTGCCGGACGCGTGTCGCGAACTCGATGCACTCGATTGAGCGATGCTCGTAATCGCCACGACTGGTGCCCCCCGATTCTGCATTTCGATCGCCATTTCGATCGGCGCCGCATTGCGCCCGGAGTTCGAAATGATGATTGCTGCGTCATTCGGCCCGATCGATTCCTGTTTGATCAACTCTGCCGCGATACCGGATTCGCGTTCCGCTCGCGTGCTTTCGAGCGCACCTTTCAGAAAAATGAATCGCTCGTCGAGAATAGGGTTTATCGCGGCGATCCCGCCGGCACGAAAGAAAGCGTCCTCGGCGATGATGTGCGAGTGGCCTGTGCCGAATGTGTGGATGATCCCGCCGCTCGCCAGTGAATCGGCGACGATCTTGCCTGCCCGACGGATGTTTTCACCTTGCTCGTCGGCAATTCGCGACAGCACGCCCTGGAGGCCTTTGAAATATTCACGAACGTACATTCAATTGTTCAATCCAGCTTCGGTTAGTTTCGCCTGAATTCGGTCGTCGTTGTCGAGGCCCAATTTAGCTCGGCCAAGCAAATATGCGCCGACAACAGGTGAAAACTGCGGGGCAACGACGGTCACTGACGGCAGCCGCGAAGCTAGGTATTTGCAAAAACTATCTCTCATCAATTTGCACGAGGTGATCACGGAACCTTCGTAAGAGACCTTCATCCTTTCAGAACCGCCGAGCTGAACGACCGCGGCTGCGACACATTCCGCAAGTTCGGAGCCAGCCGATTCAAGAATCTTGGCGGCGACCTCATCACCGGTCTCGGCGATCTCGTTCGCCGTTTTGCTTAGCTTGGCGATCTCGCGCGGTTCCAAACTTTTTACGTAAATCGCTTCGACGGACCCACGGAAACTGCTAAGTCCCAATTCATCAATTATCGCCTGCGTTAGGCCTGTTTTCGGGCCGCGTCCATCAAAATCGCGGGCTGCCACTCGCAACGCGGCCTGCCCGATGCGGTAAGCGCTGCCTTCGTCGCCGTACAACGGCCCCCAGCCTCCGACCTTGACGCGATCGCCTTTCGGGCCGATACCAAGCACCGACGAGCCAGTTCCCGCGAGAGCGAGCACACCCGGTTTACCCGCGAGCGCGCCCGCGTGCGCCATAACCATGTCGCCCTCAATAAGGGTGGAGGCGTAACCCAGATCCTGAAACAATTCACGCATCTCGGCCTTTCCGCTGCCGTCATAGTCGACGCCCGCAAGCCCTGCAGCGACCAGCGACACCTTGTCCGGGGTTTTGTTGGCAGCCTCTAGAGCCGCTCCGATCGCATTCTGGATCGACGCAGCGACTGTAGAACGGTCCACCAACAGGTGGTTCGCCGGCCCACTCTCGCCGGCGCCGAGGGTGCCCCCGCTTTCATCAAATGCGATGCATCTTGTTCGGCTTCCGCCACCGTCGATAGCAAGGATCACATTCATAGGATCATGGAACGACCACGCTCTTACTTGATGCCCACTTCGAGGTCGTTTGAAGCGCCTCGAAAGCAGCGTCGAGCGGAAAGCGATGGGAAACCAGCTGGCCAAACGGAAAGCGTTCGCCTTGTTTTCTCAAAAACTCTATCGCATGCCCCATATGTCGAGGCTCGCTCGCCCACGAACCGTAAACCGTAAGCTGCTTTCGGGTGATCACGTGAGGATTGATCGGGGCGGAACCGGCATCCCCATAATGGCCGAGGACGAGGTACTTTCCACCGTCGCGGCACATTTCAAATCCTTCCGACACGACTTCCGGCGAGCCGACGCATTCGATCACGGCGTCAGCCCCGTACCCGGCCGTATGTTCTCGAACCATTTCGAGACGCACCGCCGCGTTCGGGAACTCGTTGATGTCTATTGTGTGATCCGCACCGAACGCTTTAGACAGCTCGAGCCGCGCGGCCGGTCCGCCGATCACGATCGTTTTCGCCGCGCCGCTGCTCTTCGCGATCGCGAGCGCGGCCAGCCCCACAGGCCCGCTTCCCTGGATCACAACGGAATCGCCGAAGGAAATGCCCATTCTTTCTACCCCGTGAATAGCAGTCACAAGCGCGCAGCCGGCGCCGATAACAGCCTCAGTCGCAACGTCGGAAACGCCGAAGATGGCAGTACCGGGCCGCAAGTATATGAACTCCGCATATCCGCCGGAAAAATGCGGGGCTTCGTCGCTTGTGAAGCTGATCCCGTAGGCGGAACGATTAAGGCAGCGCGTCGGCAAGCGAAAAACCGTGCAAAAGTGGCAATGTCCGCATCGCATGCCCGCGCTCCACGTTATTCTATCGCCAACACGAAGCGGCTTGCCCGACCAGTCTGTATGTAAGCCCTCTCCGAGTTTCTCGATCACGCCAACCGTCTCATGTCCCAATATGATCGGACGTGGGATCGGCAGTTGCCCTTTCCACAAATGAACGTCGGTCCCGCACACCCCCGCCATTTCGACCTTGACCAGTGCGGCCCGCGGTTCGATCTCCCGCGGCAGCGGATACTTCCGGATCTCGAAGGCCTCATTAAAGCCCGGCATGACTGACGCCCTTGCGGTTTCGATAAATCAACCTCCTTCAACTTGATGATCTAATTGGCTCGCAAGCCAGGCGTACGCGTTCGTTGAAGCAGCCTCGGTGAAATTATGTCCGCCGTCGAAGAAATAGCTCGACAGATCGCCTGCAGATCCGTGCATTTCGTATACGAGCTTCAATCTCGCGATCGCGCGACGTGCGCTCCAGCCCCCGTTCGGGAACACAAAATCCTCGTCCGACGTCGAAAGCAGCAGCGGCCGCGGGGCGATGAGTGCCAAAACCTCATGCATCTCGAACGGGACATCGATCACAGCCGAATCCGGGACCGCCCGGTAAAGGTCCATATTGATCCTCGGATTCGAGACGTAAAATCCGAGCAAGGGCAAAATTGCGGTCGCGTGCGACCACCGCCAGGTGTTGCCGTCGAGGCGAAATGTGTCGAATCCGCAATTGCTGACGCCGGCTTTGATCCTTTCATCGAATGCCATCGCGAAAAGCGTCGTGTACCCACCGTGCGAATGACCGATGCTGGCGATCCGTCGAGGATCAACAAAACTCAACGTCTCGAGATAATCGATCCCCCGCTGGAGGTCCCAGATCATTTTTCCCATCAACGACCAACGCGGGTGTTTTCGATAAAAGGGTATTGCGTCGCCGTAGTGGCCGCTCGCCGCATCGTGACGTTCGCCGAAACACACCGCGTCGTAGGTGAACGTGACGAACCCGCGTTTCACCAAATTCAAAGCCGTGTGCAATTGTGC
>JAICPV010000139.1 GCA_025929655.1 Pyrinomonadaceae bacterium | reverse complement strand
TCTTGAGGTCGTCCGGATTCTTTTTGTCTGTCACGATCGTGTGTAGGCAGAGGCCGCCGAAACCCGGCTGCCATTTCTTGCGGTGCGGGTGCGACCAAAGCCCTTTGTTCAATTTCCACGTAAGCCCTCGGTCATGCGATTCGAAAAGTGCGGCTGGCGCGATGCCGACGTACAACGAATCGTCATTAGCTCCCGGCGCGATCTGCCAAATATTCTCGAGCGACTTTTTCGTGTTTGCGGGCATCTTGATCCGGCGGTTTTCTGGCTGGTCCCATGTTTTCCCCATGTCCTCACTCTTGCAAAGCTCCGCGCCGAAATGCCAGCTCGCCACGCCCGCCCACATCTCGTTGCGGTTTTTCCGTTGGTCGAAAAATGCAGAATAGACCGCAAGCCCCGGAAAATGCGGCCCGTCGATCTTCCATTTGCCGTTCTCGCCGCGGAGAACGAACAGACCTTTTGCAGTTCCGACAAGTAAAAGATTTGCCATAGCGATTCAAAAACTTTGCGTCCTTCGCGGCTTTGCGTGAAAAAAGTTTTTACTCACGCAAATACGCAATCCGCGCAAAGAGACCTAAAACCAACTGCTTTTCGATTTCGATTTCCCGCCGAATATGCTCCCAAGCACGCCGCGTACGATCTGTGTCCCGATCGAGCGGCCGATCGAGCTGCTTGCGGAGCGGACGACGGATTTTGTGATCGATTCGGTCAGCGTGTCGGGCGCCCGTGCGGCGGCGCGTTCCGCTTTCGCCTGCTTTTCGGCTTCCTTCTCGGCGTCTTCTTCTGCTTTCGCCTGGGCGGCTGCGGCGGCTTTCTCCTGTGCGCGTTTGGCAAGTATCTCGAAAGCGGATTCGGGGTCGGCAGCTTGCTCGTATTGCCCGGCGACGAGGGAAGAGCTCATCAACTGAGCGCGCTGTTCGGGCGTGACCGGCCCAAGCTGGCTCACCGGCGGCACCACGAAAGCGCGGTCGACGATCGTCGGCACGCCCTTTTCGTCGAGCGTCGAGATCAGTACTTCACCGACCCCGAGTTCGGTGATCACCGTTTCAGTATCGAGATCAGGGTTTTCGCGAAATGACGACGCGGCAGCCTTCACGCCCTTCTGTTCCTGCGGCGTGTATGCACGAAGTGCATGCTGCACGCGGTTGCCGAGCTGCGCCAGGACCTTTTCCGGGATGTCCGCCGGATTTTGCGTAACGAAATAAACGCCGACACCCTTAGAGCGTATCAGCCTCACGACCTGCTCGATCTTTTCCACTAACGATGGGGGAGCGTCGGTGAATAACAGATGTGCTTCGTCGAAAAAGAAAACGAGCTTCGGCTTGTCGAGATCCCCCGCCTCCGGCAGCATCTCGAAAAGCTCCGAAAGCAGCCAGAGCAGAAATGTGGAATAGACCTTTGGTGCATTGATCAGGTCGTCGGCGGCGAGCAGATTCAGCACGCCCCGGCCGCTTAACGTCTGGATGAAATCTTCCAGCTTCACCGCCGGCTCGCCGAAGAAAACGCTGCCGCCCTGCTGTTCGAGCTGCAAAAGACCTCGCTGGATCGCACCGATCGTCGCCTTCGAAATGTTTCCGTATTTGACCGTGAATTCCGCGGCGTTTTCGCCTGCGAATTGAAGAAGCGATTGCAGGTCTTTGAGGTCGACGAGCAGCCAGCCGTTCTCGTCCGCGATCTTAAAGCAAAGCGTCAGCACGCCTTCCTGTGTGTCGTTCAATTGCAAGATCCGCGAAAGCAGCAGTGGCCCCATCTCCGAAACCGTTGCCCGGAGCGGATGGCCCTGTTTCCCGAAAACATCCCAAAGCGTAACTGGTGAGCCTTCGAACTGAACATTTTCAAAGCCGAGCATTTTCAAACGCTCGGTGATCTTTGGATTCGAACCGCCGGGCTGGCTGACGCCGGTAAGATCGCCTTTCACGTCGGCCATAAAACACGGCACGCCGCGCCGGCTGAATTCCTCAGCCAACCGCTGCAATGTCACGGTCTTTCCCGTCCCCGTGGCTCCCGTGATCACGCCGTGCCGGTTAGCCATCTGCGGCAGCAGAAAAAACTCCGCCGCCTCGCGCTTTGCTAGTAAAATTGGATCTGCCATAAAGAAACTTTTGGTGTCGCAGGCTGAAACACGAGCGGTAGCGAGCGTGCCTCCAAACGCCTTGGAGCTTTGCCGGGCACACTCCCTACCGGTCGTGTTTCCGCCTTTCTATGCGGTCGCCTGATCGGCACCCGCTTTTTCGCAGTTGACCATCCAATTGATGCCGAACTTGTCGGTCAGCATTCCGAACGCTTCTGCCCAGAACGTCTTATCGATCGGCATTGTCACGGTGCCGCCCTCGGCCAGATTGTTGAATATCTTCCGGGCCTGCTCCGCATCGTCCAGCCCAACGGCGAGCGAAATGTTGCTGGGAGCCTCGGCGGCGTCTCCTCGCGGATCGTCGCACATCATTATATGCGAATCGCCCACCTGTATGGTCGCATGCATGATCGCATCCGCTGGGCCCATCTCCTTCATCGGTGACTCCCCAAACGTCTGCCTGAAAAGTTCGTCGGCACCTAAGGCCTGCTTGTAAAAGTCGATCGCTTCCGCGCAATTTCCTTTGAACGTTATGTACGGTTTTACTCCTAACATAAAAGACTCCTTTGTTGAAAAATGCCCTTCTTACGTGCGGGCTTAAGGACACGGTGCGAGATACTAACAGTTTTCGTATTTCCAATTTCTACGCTTCCCTTCCGAAAGCCATTCGATCGTCGTGGCGAGCCGTTTGTCGCGTGTGGGCTCCGTCTTCGCTTCTGTGATCCACTGTACGTATTCCTTTTTGCAGGAATACGGAAAATTCTCGAAAGTGGTTTTCGCTGCCTTGTTTTTCGATAAAGCTTTCTCGAGGATTTCCGGAACGACGAGCTCCTTCTTAGCCGGAACGGGTTTTTTGGGAACTTTAATTCCTTTCTCGTTCAGTTCCATTGCCTGATGGATCAATCCGAGCATCACTTTGTCCGACGGCAGGTCTTTCAACGACGTTATCCGCCCGAAGCTGCCCATCGCGGTCTTGTTCTTCGGGAACGCGTCCGTTTCCATCAGCGACTGTTTCCAGAACCCGAAAGTGCAATGCTGCTTGAACGCTGCGAACCCGCAAAGCAGCCCTTTGTATTCGAAGCTCGGCATGCTCCATTTCAACGTTTCGGTGACCTCCGGACAGCCTTTGTGGATCAGCTCCCGCAGGTTTTTCAGGATCGGCTGGGCGAAGTCGGCAGACTTTTCGATATAGGCGTCAATTCTTTTATCGTAAGACGGCATGTTGAGACCTCGAAAACTAGAAATATGGGCTGTTAGTGTGCTGGGAATTATATACGAATTTCGCCCGATTGCGGAAGCCCGCACGTAAGTAAGGGCATAATCGGGAGGTTGAGCAACGTATTCGATTCTTGAACGGGCTTCGCTGCCCTAAGTCTGATGTTACGCCCTTACTTACGTGCGGGCTTCTGCATTCAGACTCGATTCTCCTTTCGAATGACCAGTTTCAGGCCCGACCATTTTTCGTCAACGGCACAGACCTTCACATCGACCAAACCTATCGGAAAAGCGGCCTCGCGGACGGTATCTTCCGTGATCTCGGTCGGCAGTTTTGCGGCCTTCTTGTACCAGGAAACCCAGATCGTGCCGTCCTGCTTTATCAAATGTCGGGCAACCGAAACTAATCTGAACAGCCCGTCGCGTGTGTTTGTAAATAAATGAACAATGTCAACCCCAGTGGCGGAAACACGAGCGGTAGCGAGTGTGTCCTCTGAAACTCTAAGTAGCTTAGTGCCTTCAGGCAACGGCGCGACCAATTCGTCGTAGTACGGCGGCTCGTCGACAGTTAAAACAGTCATCCCTTCCTTCATCCCCAGCTTTTTTGCGAGCGGTGCTTCGGAATATCCGGCCGTCATAGTTATTTAGCCACATTCATGGTTGCGGGTCATCCGGTCTCTTCGTTCCCGGTTCTGACATTCGCGATCTGGTTATTTTGTACGTGCTTTCCCCAGGATCGACACGATGACTTTCCGTTCACGTGGTCCGTCGAATTCGCACATGTAAATCGCCTGCCAGCGGCCGAGCAGGAGTTTACCGTTTTCGAACGGTACGGTCACGCTGCAGCCGACGAGCGACGATTTGATATGCGCGTCGGAGTTTTTCTCTCCGTGCTTGAAATGCGGCTCGTCCTGCGGGATCAGGCGTTTCAGGAAACCGAGCATATCGCTTTGCACGTCCGGATCGGCGTTTTCATTTACGGTGATTCCGCACGTGGTATGCTGCGTGAAAACGACGCAAACGCCGTCCCAAGCGTCCTCCGCTCCGAGGATCTTTTCGACATCTGCGGATATGTCGATCATTTCCTCGCGCTCGGATGATCTCACCTTGATCTTGTGCATCAGAATTCTTTTACCACAGAGAATACGGAACGTACGACTCTGTTCGTTCTGTGCGTCACTTCGCGATACGGCCTATTTTCTCGCAAAGAGCGCAAAGTACCGCAAAGATGAGACCAAATGGACCGCGATATTTGTTAAAACGCACGGTTTCACGGATAATCGTTAGTTTTGAATTCACTTAACCTTATTTAGTTTCAAATGAACAACTACGTACTTTATCTTGTCCCCGCGTTCGGGGTTTTGGGATTGCTGGTAATGGCTTACAAGTCAGCGTGGGTCGGCAAGCAGGATGCCGGCGACGCGAACATGAAGGACCTTGCCGGGCATATCGCCGACGGCGCAATGGCGTTCCTGAAGGCCGAATGGCGCGTGCTTAGCATTTTTGTCGTTATCACGGCGGTCCTGCTGGCTTATTCAGGCACCGTCCATGAGGTTGGCGGCCGGCAGATCCATTCGCATTGGCTGATCGCCGTCGCTTTCATCATTGGTGCTGTTTTTTCGGCCACCGCCGG
This sequence comes from Pyrinomonadaceae bacterium, assembly GCA_025929655.1. Taxonomy (GTDB): domain Bacteria; phylum Acidobacteriota; class Blastocatellia; order Pyrinomonadales; family Pyrinomonadaceae; genus OLB17. Next base: position 1,458 of record JAICPV010000139.1, on the reverse strand, counting down.
GTTCATCGGAATGAAGGTCGCAACTAAGGCGAACGTCCGCACTACTCAGGCGGCCCGCACGAGCCTGAAACAGGCTCTGAAAGTTTCATTCACGGGCGGTACGGTTATGGGCCTCGGCGTAGCGAGCCTCGCCGTGCTCGGACTGGGCGGATTGTTCATCGTTTTTCTTGCATATTTTGCCGATCTTGGGGCGAACCAGGTTCGGACGGCGATCGAGGTGCTGACCGGCTTCTCGCTGGGTGCCGAGTCGATCGCGTTGTTCTCGCGCGTCGGCGGCGGCATTTACACGAAGGCAGCGGACGTCGGCGCGGACCTCGTGGGAAAGGTCGAGGCGGGGATTCCCGAGGACGACGTTCGTAATCCCGCGACAATCGCAGACAATGTCGGCGACAACGTGGGCGACGTCGCCGGAATGGGGGCCGATCTTTTCGGGTCATACGTTGCGACCATATTGGCAACGATGGTTCTGGGACAGGAGATCGTCGTCCGCGATGCGCTTGGCGGCCTATCGCCGATCCTTTTGCCGATGGTGATCTGCGGCCTCGGCCTTGTTTTCTCGATCGTCGGAACGCTTTTTGTACGGATCAAGGACGACAAATCGAGCGTTCAGAACGCGTTGAATCTCGGCAATTGGTCGTCGATCATTTTCACCGTGATCGCGGCGTATTTCGCCGTGATGTGGCTGCTGCCTGAAGGGCAGATCACGCTTCGCTCGAATTCCTTCTCGCGGATGGATGTTTTCTTCGCGATCGTCGTTGGAACTGTAGTAGGCGCGATCATGAGTTACGTCACAGAGTATTTCACGGCGATGGGGAAACCGCCGGTCAACTCGATCGTGCGCCAATCTTCGACGGGCCACGCCACGAATATCATCGCGGGCCTCTCGGTCGGAATGAAATCGACGGTGATCCCGATCCTCACGCTCGCGGCGGGTATCATGGCGTCTTACTACTTCGCAGGGCTGTATGGGGTTGCGATCGCCGCGGCGGGGATGATGTCGACGACCGCGATGCAGCTCGCGATCGACGCTTTCGGCCCCATCGCGGACAACGCCGGCGGCATCGCCGAGATGAGCCAACTGCCTGCCGAAGTTCGCGGGCGGACGGATATCCTCGACGCCGTCGGCAACACGACCGCCGCAACAGGCAAGGGCTTCGCTATCGCCTCCGCGGCGTTGACCGCCCTCGCACTCTTTGCCGCGTTCGTCGGCATCGCAGGTATCGATCGCATCGATATCTACAAAGCTAATGTTCTCGCGGGCCTGTTCGTCGGCGGCATGATCCCGTTCATTTTCTCTGCGTTATGCATTCAGGCGGTCGGTAAGGCGGCGATGGATATGGTGGAGGAGGTCAGGCGTCAGTTTCGCGAAATTCCCGGGATAATGGAATACAAAGCGACGCCCGAATACGAAAAATGCGTCGCCATTTCAACGAAAGCATCGATCCGCGAAATGCTCCT
>JAICPV010000404.1 GCA_025929655.1 Pyrinomonadaceae bacterium | reverse complement strand
CCAACGAGCACACCACGGCCCGCCGCCCGTCGCAGCAACGCGTCCATTTCCTTGTCGAATTCCAGTTCCATCTCCAAAGTTAAAAAGTGGAAAGGTGAAAAAGCGAAAAAGATGTGACAAAGTGACTTGTTACTTTTTCACTTTTATACATTTTCACTTTTCCACTTTCCATGGTTTCGTAACCCATCTACTGAACGCTTTAGAGCACTAAATCTTGCAGCAACGTCGCTAACACCAATAATGCCAGCATCTTCTCCAGACTGACACCGAGCTTTGATGCCGCATCGGCGAGATATTTTTTCACCTCTCCGTCGCTCCAGCCGTGATGCTTTTTAAGCTCCTTTTCGACGCATTTGCGGACCTCAGTCTGTATCCGCACGAGCTTTCGGCTCGCGGTCGCTTCGTGGTAACCAAACGTCGCGGCTATGTCCTTTAATTTCAGATCGTCGAAATAATACAACTTCAGGATCAGCCTGTCTTCCGGCTCAAGCGAATCGATCGCCGTCCGCAACGCAGCCGAAACGTCCGCCGTCGACTGTTTTTCGCTGAACAGCTCCTCGGGATTTTGGTCGTGATGAACTACCAAATTATTTCCCGCATGATTCGACGATTCCTCTGCTAAGTTTTCAAACTCACGCGTTTCCTCGATCTGCACGTATTTCGACACTTTCCGAAACTGATCGACCGCGAGCTGCGAAACAACCGCACGCAGCCATCCCGCCAAACTGCCGCGCCCCGAGTAATACGCCAGCTTGCTCTTCTTGTTTCCGTCTGCATCCTGCCGAAGCCCGTAAAGCTCGGCCCAGATCGACGATGCAAGGTCCTCGGCGTCTTCATTGTTAGAAGAGATCTTTCGCGCAGCAGATTTAACCACCGAATCGAAATTAGCGACAAGATCTTCCCATGCTTTCTCTTCGCCTTTTTCGCACGCGACGATCAGGCAAAGATCGTCCGCATGGATCTCGTCGATGAACGCAACTACGTCTTTGTGCTCCGCCGCCGGATCGGCCTTGAAAAGATATTTTTCATGCGCCGAATCGACCCTTGGCTTTAGTTCTTCATGCGAGATCCCGTGCGAATTCGACGCCCTCGCCACAAGGCGCATTACAGCCTCATCGATCGTCTTCGCGTGTTTTTCGGCTGCGGAACGCATCTAAGATGGAGAGATTTTAACACCGATTCGATGCGGGCCGGGACGTGATTCGTTGCAGAAGCCCGCACGTTAGTAAGGGCGTAACACTCAACAAATGAAAACGCAGCATGTTCACGAATCGACTACGTTACTCTGCATTGACAGCTACGCCCTTACCTACGTGTGGGCTTCTGCATTACTTCAGATGCTTGTGCAGGTACGAAATGATATTGTAGCCCGCCATATAAACCCACGGCTTTTCCCCGAGGGTGTAATGCCCGCAGGGAAGTGAGACCTCGCTGTGCGGAATACCGGCATCGCGGAGCGCTCGCATCGTGTCTAGTGACAGATCGACAGGAAAGCTGAGGTCGTATTTTGTATAGATGTACCGCTGCGGACGCCAAGGCTGCGCGGCGAGTTTTTCCATGTACGCCATCGGGGAAACGGGCAGCCAGTATTCGCGAAGCTCGTCCAATGTGATGTTGTCGCCGAAGCTTTCGCGGACGTGATAGGTCGACAGGCCGTGCCAAACGACGTCAGCCATGTATCCGGAAACGTGGTTGAAAACTGCGGCGTCGATCCGCATGTCATGAACAAATGACAGAAAGGCCACGCACGAGCCAATGCTCGTTCCCACGATGCCGACTTTCTCGTAACCCTCCTGCTTCAGCCAATTGACCAATGCTCGTGTGTCAGCAACAGATTGCCGTATCGATTGCAGCGATCTTCCTATATTCGGCGCAACGAGATGATCTGCACGCTCAAGCTCCGGCGGCATCCTCTCCTCGTGATACGGCAGCGTGAGCCTGATCGCCGAAAGACCGACCATATTGAAGTATTTTGCAAGGTCGAAATACGTTCCGGCCTTCGCGTTCCAATGCGGCAGAATGACGACGGCGGCTCGTTTGTTTTCGTGCGGGAAATACGTCGCGAAAGCTTTGTTGTTTTCGATCGACGGCGTTTCGATCGCGCTTTGCCATGTTAAGACGCTGACCTCACGCTGAGCGACGGGCCGTTTCAATTCGCCCGCGTTCATCGACGCAGCCGAGGGATAAAGCCGTTTTTCTATACTAAATTCGATGCTATCAGGTGCAGCAAAATACTCGTCGCTCTTAGCGATCGCAAAATCCGCATGATCAGCGAGCAACTTGCGCGGGTCGTCCCCGTTAACATGTTCAGTAACGAACTCGGCGCCGAACGCAAACGGCTGCACAACGCGGTTGTCGTTCAACATCGCGTAATACCGCTCGCGTTTGTGCATGTAATTCTTCAGCATTGTCGGAACGCACGCGGCTCGCGTGCAACGAACGCGAAAGCGTTCGTAATCTAACTTCTCATATCGATCTCGGTTTCAGGAAAACTATACGAATGCACGCGAGCCGCGTGCGGTCCCATTACGCCGCAGCGGCTTGAGTTCTATTTAACACTGCTTCGTAAAACGAGATGTATTGCGGAATGATCTGCTCGGTGCTATAGCGCTCGACGGCGAGTTCGCGGCCGCGTTTGCCGAATGCTTCGCGCATTTCGTTGTCTCGCAACAGTCTTATCGTATCCGCCGACATCTTTTCGACATCCCCGACCTCGCTCAAAAAGCCCGATTCACCGTCCGCAACGACTTCAGGAATTCCGCCGATGCGCGTTGCGATCACGGGCAGCTCGCATGCCTGCGCTTCGAGAGCCGCGAGTCCGAAAGATTCCAATTCCGACGGCAATAGAAAGATATCCGCGACGCCGAGATAATCGGGAATATTTGCCTGTTTACCTACAAAGATCGTGCTGTCTTTGACACCTTTCTGTTCCGCGCGATATACGACCGCTGAACGCTCCGGCCCATCGCCGACCATCACGAGCCGGACGTCCTCGCCGGCTTCACGTGCCTTTGCCAGAATATCGAT
>JAICPV010000136.1 GCA_025929655.1 Pyrinomonadaceae bacterium | reverse complement strand
TCGTCCTTATTGCCCAGCCTGGCATGTACAGATGCATAAAACGGAAGGTCAATCTCCTCGCCTTTGTCGCGGGCCTGCGTCAGCGACTCGAGCAATTTGCGCCAAAATCCCGCCGGGCCCCCGCTCCGGTATGCCGCTCGAAGAATCGCAACTTCCTCCAATGACGCCGTCTTTTCCTCGGGCGTTCGATCCGAATTCTGAAGGAATTTCTCACGTTCGTTGAGGGCTTCCTCATACAGTCCTTTATGAAGGTAAGCATCAACGAGTTGAAGCCCGGCAAAGCCCCAACGCGGGTCCATTTCGAGCGTTCTTCTTGCCTGCTCGATCGCCTCGTCGTATCGTCTCGCCATCACCAGGATGTAGATCATATCGGAATTGATGACAAGAGAAAGGGGATCCAGGGAGCGCGCCCGCTGGATCTCAGCGATCGCTTCCTCGTGACGCCCAAGGCGGGTAAGCATTTCGCCATACCATTGATGAGCCGTGGGATAATCCGGATTTAGCTCGATCGCCTTCTGGTAGTCCCGTTCGGCATATGTCCAATCCCAATTATCGCCGGCGAGGGAGGCAAGAGCCGCGTGCGGTTCGCCAAGGGTCGGATCGAGCTCGAGAGCCTTGTTAGCCGCTGTCCTTAGTTTGTTATACCGCTCCTCGCCTTCCAGTGGCGAACTTGACACCGCATAGCAATCAGCAATGCCGGAGTAAGCAAGTGCGTAAGTGGGATCGAGGGCGATCGCCTGTTCGAAATATTGGACCGCGCGAATATGTTCCTCGGGCTTGCGTTTGTTCCAATGAAAACGGCCTTGAAGGTAAAGCCGGTACGCCTCGGCGTTTTCGGTATGGCTCTTTGCGATCTGGGTCTGCTCGGCGCCCGATAATTTCGCTCTCAGTTTGCCTGCGACATCGCGCGCGATCTCGTTCTGCAGCGAGACCAGGTTCGACAGCGTACGGTTATAGTCGGATTTCCATAAGACATTCTCGGTTTGAGTGTCGACCAGCTCGACATGGAGAGTTAGATCGTTCCCACGCTGAACGAGACGGCCGTTTACAAGAGCCTCGACGTTAAGATCGGCTCCCACCGTCTTGGGGCTTGGGTCCTTTCCCTTATATCGAAAAACAGACGAACGCGCTTTTACGCTTAGATTGGGAAGCTGCGACAGGCTGCTGATCAGCGTCTCCGTCATGCCGTCGGAAAGATATTCGATCTCGGCGTTTCCGCTCTCGTTCGCGAATGGCAATACCGCGATGGAACTGATCTGGGTATCGGACCGGCCGAAATAAAAATAGGCTCCTATTCCAAGCGCGGTCGCAATCAAAATTCCCACAGCACCGGCGATAATAGTGTTGCGTTTCGAAACGGCTACTGGTATTGGCTGGCCGCTATCAAATGTGCGCGTTCGAGCTTCATCGGTGCTGTGAACCTCGGGCAGGATCGCCGTTGCCGATTCGCTTTCGGCAAATTCCCCGGTCGCTACCGCTCCCGGTTCTGACTTGGGTCCTTCGAGCAGCGCGGTGCCGTCATCGAGACAGTAAAGCAGACTGTCATCGAAATAATCGCGTCGGCATTCTGGACAGCGTTTCATATCGGTCGAGAACTATTTTTTACGGTTCTCCAAAATTTTCACAAACGAGCCTGAGCGAAACTCATCCAGCGTCACGCTGGTCCGCCGCATCGCTTCCTCTTCGCTGATCGCACCGCAGTTGATCGCCCTCAGGAAAAAGTTTAGCAACCCTTGCCCGGTGGCGGCATCGTCGAACACGTCGCCGACGAGCGTTGCCCGAGCTGCCTTTTCGACGAAGTTGCTGAGCCTTTCGCTGGCATCGTCGAGGCTTTCAAGAAAGAACGTGAAAACCGCAGCATAGCGCGTCGGCAATTGGGCCGGGTGAAGGTCCCAACCCTGATAAAACGCGTTCGCCAGCGAATGCCGGCAGTGATCGTAATGCAGCTTCCACGCGCGGTGGACAACTCTTTCATTTTCTTCGATCTGTTCACCTGTCAGACTGTCTCCGCGGTTCCGGGCGACCGGCATGATGTTTGTCGCACCATCTGAGAGCCACACGCCGGTCCCGGCGAGAGCAACCTGCATTACGCTGCGGGCGTAGTCGCACGCTGGATGCAGCATGTCCTGATATGCAGCGGTGATCTCGCAGCTCGCCGTGTAATCATACGTGCCGAAATGAGCGCCCGTACATCTGCCGCGGGCCGCATCGAGCAAACGAGGAATCGCGAAGCTGCCGTCTGCGGCGATGATCGATTGCGTCGTCTCGATCATCATTTCCATTTTCAACGAATCGGGTGCAAGTCCAAGCTTCGGTTCCATTTCGTCAAAGATGTCCGCAAGGGTTGCAACCTGTATCGACGAGACGATCTTCGGCAGCGTTACGACAAAATTATTCGGTAGTTTTCCCTCGGAAGCGTTTACCAGGCTGGTCAGAAAAATATCCAGCGTCCTAATGCTGCGTTCGTGAAGTTCCGCACCGAAGGTCTTTATCCGAATCCCGATAAAAGGCGGCAACGTGCCGTCCGACATTCCTTTTGCGACTTCCTCGGCTGCTGATGCGGCGTGGCCGTCTTCCTCGGCATCGGGTCGCGTCCCGTAACCATCTTCGAAGTCAATACGAAAATCTTCGACGGCTTCGCGCCCGAGCTTCTCTCGCACCCGGCCGTAAACGGTATTGCGAAGGTCGTCCGGAATGCCGATCGCGGAACCGAACCTTTCCGCGTCCTGACCGAACTGCTCGAACGATTTCACCGCCAGCTGCCCGAGCCGCACGGCGGTATCGGATTTGAAAAGATGCGCTCCCCCGTACACCGTGTGGACCGGTTGACGTCGGCCGGATTCGCCCGGAAACCGTCCGGCATGCGAGACAAGCGAGGGGCGAAGTTTCTCTGTGATCTTTTTGAGGCTTTCCGGCGAGAGTGATGATGTCATACAGAATTATTTGCGTTTCAGGCGGCCTTCGATCAGTCCATGCGGCTCATCCGTCGGTAAAAATATCGCGTTCCTGTTTTCTTCGCCGAATTTCGCCACATCAACCGGAATGCAATGGATATTAGGCAGCGAGAACGAGACCTCTTCGACACCCGGATGCACATTCAACACGGCTTCGCCCATAGCGTACAGCGTATGCTGCACGGATAAACTGTCGTGCTCTGCAAACGTGTCGAGAATAGTTTTACGGACGGCGCTCCATCGTTTATCGGTGGCCGCATCGGAATCTGCGTATTTCCATCTCGCTTTCACGGAAGTGCAAAAAATGCGGTCGTCGGTTTCGGGTAGAAAAGTGTACTTGTCTTTTATGAATCCGCTGAACCCGGACTCCGTAGTTTTAATAACGATCAGATCGTCGATCCCGGATTCGATCGACGTTTCCTCGCGAGTCATCCGGATAGACGCAACACGCTTCTCGCCCTCGTTCTTTGTAAATGAATGCGGATGAGGCTGGCCATCGGGCGTCATACGAGTGTATTGATGTTCGACAACATCGATCGACACGCTGAAGATCTGTTCGTTATTCGATAAGAAATGATTTCCGAGCCGTTGGCCGAATCTTTCGATCGCCTCGATCTCTTCGGTCTGTGCAGCCAGTGCGTAGACCGTGTTTTTCATCGTGTCGGTGGGCAGGCATTTGGTGTTGTCGCCTTTTGTGTGGATATCATCGAAATCGCCTTCGAGCGCAATATTGACTGTGATGTTTTGCAGATCATGCCTATCACCGTGACGCGCGACCTTCAGCAGGCGAACGCGCGACTTGCCGTAATTATTTTGCACCAGTTCAACCGGCATTTGTTTAGCTTCCGCGATACGTAGTGTACCCGAACGGGCTCAGAAGCAGCGGTACATGATAATGCTGCGACGGATCGGCGACGACGAACGCGATCGCGATGTCGGGATAAAAGGCCGCCACATTTTTTTCTTCAAAGTACGCTCGGACGTCGAATTTGAGGCGGTAAACGCCAGGGGTTATTGCTTGCCCATCAACAACAAGTTCCCGCGCGCGGCCATCGCCATCGGTGGCCTGAATGCCCACCTCTTCCCATCCGACATTCGGCTTTTGACGTTCGAGCGCTACTGTGATGCCGGCCGCCGGCGCGCCGATCGAAACGTCCAGTACATGTGTCGTTATCCCACTCATTGCGATAGTAGTTTTCTCAAACGAAGCTCGGTGATCTTTTGCTGTTCTGCGGCAGCGACCCCGATCTCCATTTCAAGATCGTTACTCATTCGCGATCGGCAAAGTTCCAACATTTCATCCGCGGTTTTTCCCGTAGCGCAGACAATGAAGATGAATCCAAACTTCGCGTAATAGTCCCGATTCGCCGCGGCAAGATCATTTTGCAGGCGTTCGGTTGCCATGCCCATTCCGGCCTGCTCCCTGGCGGACCATTCCTCCGACTGTTTCTGCCGCGTCGATACCGGTTTCGTTTCTCCGATCTTCGGGTGAGCGGCGAACGCCTCGAGCCAGTCGAAAGCTTGCAGATCGTTCCAAACGCCGGCAGCGGTTTGCATCAGCGCATCTTCCGAATCGAAAGGCCGCGAAGCCGCCATGCGTTTCGACCACTCCGGAGAGCCGCAGCAATCTCGAAATATCGATTCAGCCTCGGCTGCGCCTGCGCGGTTGATCCGATCAAGTGCAAGGCTCATACGTCGATCCTGCCAAAAAGCCGCAGCCTGCTGACGCCGCCGTCCGGGTGAATATTCAGTCGTGCATGCGTGACACCGCCGTGATCCGCAAGCTCGTCAACGAATACGTGCCGGGTATGTGCCTGCAGCTTCGTAGGTGGCAAAAGCTCGTTCCACTGGATCAAATCGAAGGACGCACCTTCATCGGCGTGGCCGACGTCGATCGAACAGCTTTCCGGATAATTACCCTTAAAATGCGACGTATCCACCTCGACGCGAGTTATCGAACCAGTTGTCCCAAGCTTGACGATGCACCAGTCGTGGCCAGGGCCGCGACGCCGTTTGGATTCCCATCCGTCGCTCATGTCACGTGCCTGTCCGGGCATGATCAGGTTGATCCGATGGCCGAAAAACATATCGCTCGCCAGCGGAACGGTCCCTCCGTTTTCAACCGCAGCAAGATCGATCTCGTTGTTTCGCCGCTTGAGCTCGTCCCAATCAGGCAGCACGTCTCCGAAAACTCGCAAACGGGCCACGCCGCCGTCCGGAAAGATCTTCAACCGGATATGCGTTGCCGGGAGTGCGCTTTCGATCGCGAAATTATTTTGTGAGTCTCCTCGCAATTCCGATTTGCCCAAGATCTCGGTCCATTGAATCTGTTCGCCGGTCAAGATATTCATGTCGGAATTTGGGCCTGTCGAACAGGCATCGATCGAGCAATGAGAAGGGAAGTTTCCGCGAAATAAGCTCGTATCAACGGTGACGCCTCGGACCCGTCCAGGACATCCGAGCCGAATGATGCACCAGTCGAATTCTTCGTCGAGCCGCGGGCTGCGTCGACGCATCGTTTCCCAGCCGTCCATCCATTTGCCTCGTTCGGTGTATTTCCCCTCGATCCAGATCGCCGGCGTTGGCTTTAGCAGATTCTCCTTCGGCGCGAAGAATTCATCGTTCGCAAAGAGCACTGCTCCGCCCAGCTTTTCGGAGGCGAGGTCGACAAGGTCGGTGAATTTCATAATTTAGACGATCAGCTTCCCGTCGATTGTATTCGGAAACGTGCCGTTTGCATAAGCTTCTCGTCCTTCGACGAATGTCCGATGCACCGTACCGAAAAGCCTCATTCCCGAATACGGGGTCAGCTTGTGTCGATGCTGGATCGCATCGGGCTGCAGAATAAATGCGTCGTCCGGGTCCCAAATAACGAAGTCGGCGTCATAACCGGCTTCCAGTTTGCCTTTCCGTTTTTCAAGCCCCGCAAGTTTCGCGGGCGCCTCCGACATCAGGCGCACGAGATCGATGAGATCGTATCCCCGATCCTTAAAATTCGTCCACATCACCGGCAAGCTGAACTGCAATGCCGAAATGCCGCCCCAGGCGTCAAGGAAATCACCGGTTTCCTGCTTCTTGAGTTCCGGGGTGCAGGGCGAATGATCGGAAACGATCATGTCGATCGTACCGTCGCGAACTGCTCCCCAAAGCTTTTCCCGGTTTTCGCGTTCCCGCACCGGCGGGCAGCATTTGAAATGCGTAGCCTGGTCAGCGATATCCTCCGCGGTGAACGTGAGGTAATGCGGACAAGTTTCCACCGTTATCGGCAGGCCTTCTGACCGCGCTTGGCGAAGCATCTCTAACGCGTCGGATGACGAATGATGAACTATATGGACCCGCGCGCCGGTCTCGCGGCAAAGACCGATCATCAAAGCAACGGCGTCATTTTCCATGCTTCGCGGCCGGGAGCGGAGAAAGGTCGTGTAGCAGCAAGGATCATCGACATCTTGTGTTTCTATCGGTTCTTCCAGCTCGGCGTGCACAAGCAAAACGCTGTCCAGT
>JAICPV010000510.1 GCA_025929655.1 Pyrinomonadaceae bacterium | reverse complement strand
TACGTTAACGTGCATACTGTAGGACGTGCCGGCGGCGAGATCCGAAGTCAGATCGACCTTGACCCGGGTTTCAGTCGGCACGAAGGTCATAAATAGACTTTATTTTCGATTCGAACGGACGAATTAGATCTTAAACCAATCCGGCGGTTCTGTCGTTAAAGTAATGTGACGGCCACTGAACGGATGGCGAAATTGTAGTGTCGATGCATGCAGGCATAGATGGCCGAATGCCCGTCCGCCACGGGTTACGTCGCCGATGATCGGATGACCAATGGACTCGCAATGTATACGCAGTTGATTTGTGCGTCCGGTTATTGGCCGCAGTTCCAATAACGTCGTCTCCCTGTCGGTTTTGATGACCTGATAATGCGTAATGGCCGGGCTTCCGCCGGCTTTTACGCCCCATCTTTTTTTGTCCGCGAAACGGCCGATCGGTGCTTCGATCGTTCCGTCGTTTTTCACGGGTACACCTTCGACGAGAGCCAGGTATATTTTCGTGACGGTTTTCTTTTGAAACTGCTGCGACAGTATCCGATGGGACCTCAAGTTTTTGGCGACAACCAAAAGCCCGGATGTATCTCTATCCAAACGGTGAACAAGGCCCGGTCGAACCGTACCGTTTTCGACGTTGAGATTCAAATAAAACGATAAGGCGTTTAGCAGCGTGCCGTTCTTCTGCCTATGTGTCGGGTGAACGAGCATTCCTCCGCGTTTGTTCATCGCGATCAACTCGTCGTCTTCGTACACGATTTCCAACGGTATCGCCTCCGCGCGCATGGCGGTTTCGCGATCTATCTCCAGTTCGATCTCTACAAAATCTCCCGATCGAACGCGCTTCCCTTTATTTTCAACACGGCCGTTGATCTCGCATTTTTCGCTGCGAATCACATCCCGAATGTACATTCGGCTCAAATTCGGAAATCGGTCGAATAAGTATTCTTCCAATCGAACGCGCCTTGGACCGGTATCGACATTAAACTTGATTTGGGACACGGACATTACACTTTTGTTCACTGAAATCTTTTACGATACAAAATTGTCATATCAAAGTTAAGGTTTCGCGAGATCGCTGGTAAAATGCTACTTTTCGAGTGATCAATATGCAACCGGCGCCCGTCCAATCCACTCTCGCGTCGATCCGCGATCTGAGCGAACAACTCTCGCATTCAGACAACGTCCGCGAAAATATACGGAGTGGACTCGAAGTTCTTGCAAAGGCTTTCAACGCGAAATTTGCTTTTTTTGCAGAGTCGCGTGAAACGGATGAAATTCGATTGGCGGAATCGCACGGTCTCGGATTATCCGAATTTCGCCGGCTAGATAGTAAGGTTTCTTCGGAGGCATTTCTAAAAGTGTTGGATGGTTCCGGGACGGTGAAAATCGACCGGCAAAATCACACAGAGACGGCGGAGCCTGATGCGTTTCTCCCCATTTTCCTTTCGCCGGTGCGCGCGGGCGGCCGGCGCCCGGTCGGCCTGATCGGTATTGGCTGCGAAGATCTGGATCACGAACATTCGCAGGTCCTTATCCTCGCAGGCTCGATGATAGCTCAGGCCTTAAGAATCGAGCACGGGATCCGCGGCGAGCGTGAACGCCTGAGGGAAGAGAACACCCACTTAAAACAGGAACTCAAGGAAAAATACGATTTCTCGCATATCGTCGGCAATTCGAATGCGATGAAGCTGGTCTACGAGCAGATCTCGCAGGTCGCAAAATCGAACGCGACCGTTCTTCTGCGAGGCGAAAGCGGAACGGGGAAAGAAATGATCGCAAATGCGATACATTACAACAGCCTCCGTTCGAAAAGGCCGCTGGTGAAGATCAACTGTGCTGCCCTGCCTGAGACCTTGATCGAATCTGAGCTATTCGGGCACGAGAAAGGCGCGTTTACCGGTGCGGATCGTTTCAAGAAAGGCAGGTTTGAGCTTGCCGAGGGCGGAACGTTGTTTCTGGACGAGATAGGCGATCTTCCGATGCAGACGCAGATCAAGCTGCTTCGCGCGCTTCAGGAGCGGGAGTTCGAGCGTATCGGCGGCACGCAGACAATCAAGGCAAATATTCGTCTGATCACCGCAACGAACAAGAACCTCGAGGAGGCAATCGCGAAAGGCGAATTTCGGGAGGACCTCTATTACCGGCTCAACGTTTTTAGCATCTTTCTTCCCCCGTTACGCGAGCGTAAGTCC
>JAICPV010000362.1 GCA_025929655.1 Pyrinomonadaceae bacterium | reverse complement strand
TGATGGCCCTGCTCCGGCCGGACGTGATGCCGAAAGGCGATATCGCACTGCACACCGCCTGGCACCAGCTGAGCGGCGAACCGCGGCCTACTGCGGACGAGTTCCTTGAAATTGCCGAACGCTGGCGGCCGTACCGATCGGTAGCAGCCCGAATGCTCTGGCATTATTACTTAAGTGAAAAAGTTCGAAATGTGAAAATGTGAAAAAGTTTATTTCCTTAAACGTTTCTTTTTCACTTTTGCACTTTTTCACATTTTCACTTACCGTTTTTCGGTGATGAAGATCCTCGACGTCGGCTGCGGGACGGGCAAGACGGAAGGCGCGATCGGTCTGGACAACAATCCGCGGTCCGACGCCGACGTACTGCACGATCTGGGCGATATTCCATATCCGTTCGCGGATAACGAATTCGACCTGATCGTTTCGAATCACGTTGTTGAACATGTGCCGGACGTGATGGCGTTCATCACCGAGCTGCACCGGGTCGCAAAACCCGGGGCGAGGATAAAAATGTTGACGCCGCATTACACGAATCCGGACTGGGCGAACGACCCGACGCATAGGAACCATATCAATTCCTACACGTTCAACACGTTCGTGGCGGGGCGAAAGGTCTTTGATTTTTACACCGACGTTGAATTGCGGCCCGTTCGAACATACGTTTCGCTCCTTTCGTTATGGAAGGCGTTGGGGATCGAGTTTTTGGTCAATCTTGACCAGCGTTTTTATTCGATGCGGTTCTTAAGGAAATTTTGGGAGCAGTATCTGAGTTATATTATGCGAGGGAAGGAGCTGCAATTTGAATTTGAAGTGGTTAAGAAACAACTTTAACCGTTGTTTAGCCAACCATTTGCGGCTGGTATTACATCTTTAATATGGATGTCTGCTTGAATATCCGATCCGAGAGGTTTTTGATGAAAAAGAAAGTATTTGCCGCGGCCGCTGTGTCGCTATTGGTTTTTAGCTTCGTTTTGGCCGTCGGCGTTTCAGCCGATACAAAAAAGCCGGGGAAGCGCGGAGCCAAGCCTAAAGCAAACCCGCTCGTCGCGATGCTTCCGGCGTCGGACGCTATTGCGACGATCGATGGCAAGCGCTTCTTCAACGAGGCGTTGCCAGGAGTACTCTCCGGAAATCAAAAGCTTCTCGGTGAAATTTTTTCAAAGATCGAATCCGTCGAATCAAGGACAGGCGTCGATCTTCGCCGCTTCGATAACATTGTCGCCGGTATCAACATTACCAGGAAGGAAAGCGCCAAATTCGATTTCGATCCCGTGTTAATAGCTCGCGGCTCGGTCGATACCACAGCGGCTCTCGAGGCCGGAAAGAGGGCAGCCAACGCCAGATACCGCGAAGAAGCCGTCAACGGGAAAACGATCTATATTTTCGCCGTGCAGGATATCGCCGCAAACACCCAGTCAAATTTGCATGATCCAAAAGCCGCTGTTAGTTCCTACTTAAAAGAGGACATTGCGGTTTCCGCAATGGACGCTGGCACCCTGGTAGTCGGAAATCTCGCTCGCGTGCGCGAGACGCTGGAACACAAAACGAAAATCAGCCCGGAGCTGGTCTCACTCCTAAATAAGAAGGCCCCGGCTTTGGTAAATTTTGCCGGAAAGGTTCCAGGCGGACTGAGTACGTTGCTGCCACTCGACAATGATGAACTAGGTGCAAATCTGGATTCGATCAGGACTGTCTATGGAAGCGGCGACGTGGTCGCCGGACAGGCCGTGCTAAGCGTCACGGGCCGCACACTCCAGGCAAAACAAGCGACCGACCTGAAAGGCACCTTTGAGGGCCTGCGTGACCTGGGTAAGGGGGTCCTCGGCGCATCGCGAGCCGCAGATAAACAGTTGTACTCTAGACTTTTGGGCGGCGTGCGAGTTTCGACAGTCGGCAACGAGATCAGCCTGGACCTTACCATCCCGAAGACCGACCTGGACGCATTGCTCGCGATCGTGAGTAAATAATGAGGAACAATGTCGAACGAAACGGCTGTCGCGAAAACCGGCAGCCGTTTCTCATTACCGGCGGCGGTATTCGATTCTTTTCGGGCGCGTAAGCGATTCGACCGTGCGGTTCATATTCCCCTGCTCGTCAAACAGCGGATAAAGCTGAAGGTCGCTCGAAAGATACGCGGCACGCAATTCCACCGGCCGCGAACCGGCGCGGTCGATCACCTTCACCTGTGTGCTGCGTACATTCTCGATCCAGCGGGCGAACACGTCCGGCTGACCGACTGTAGCCGAAAGGAGCAAAAGGCGGATCCTCGGCGGCGTCAGGATGATCGCCTCTTCCCAGACATGGCCGCGATCGTCGTCGGCGAGATAATGTGCTTCGTCCAGAATAACGAGATCCGTCCGGACGTCCGCTCCTGTACGGAGGGCGTCGAAGAGCTGGTTTCGGTAAATTTCAGTTGTGCCTACGATAAGCGGAGCCTCGGCATTTTCTTTACGGTCGCCCGTCAAAATACCGACGTTCAACTTGCCGAACTCTTTCGAGAACTCGATGTATTTCGAATTCGTCAACGCTTTCAGCGGCGTGGTGTACCAAACGCGTTTGTCCTTTTCGAGAAGTCGGCGGATTTCCTCACGCGCGATCCACGTTTTGCCGCTTCCGGTCGGCGCCGTGACGAGAACATCGTAATGCTCGATCGCTTCAAGAGCCTCGACCTGAAAATCGTCCGGAACGAATGGCCTGGGAAGTGGAACGCCGATACCGTTGAGCAATTCCTCAACAGCTCGCCGGTCGCTGGAGGACTGTCGAGGCTCCGTGGGCCTTTCCGGTGCAACTTTTCCCTTTGGTTTTCGTTCGCTTCTAGGGCGGTCAGGGCGGTATTTTCGCCGTTCCCTGCTGCCGCCGCCTGAATCGCGTCGAGCCATATTAAAGGGATATTAACGGGTAAAAACTGTAATGTCTAAAGCTTCCAAACGTCCATAACGAGTGTTAGAATGTTTATTTGTTTCGCAACCCGGGTGCGAGGCAAAGCGTCAAACCTCCTAGCCTGAAAATCATTGGCGACAAAGGTTTTTCGCGGATTTATATAAGTATGTTCGAGCAGGAATTATACAACGACCCGACACCTGTGAGTACGCAGGAGGGCGACCTATTTCATAATTACGAGATCAGGAATTGGGAGATCGGCCCGCGGATCTATAAGATATTGGCCGCTTCCGCGATCTTCAATCTGGCGGCGCTCGCGTTCATCGCTCAGACCGATCTGCTCACTCGAAAAGGCTGTGACAGTCCATGGGCGGGCCGCGTGTGCCAGGTTTTAGACATGGCATACGTCGGCTCCATGCTTTTCGGTACCGAGCGCGATTTCGTCGACCAGGAGTACGAGAAGATCGACCTCGGTGATGCCG
>JAICPV010000072.1 GCA_025929655.1 Pyrinomonadaceae bacterium | reverse complement strand
CCATCGCCTTCATGTATGTCTCGCTCATCCCGCCGAGACGCTGGGCGGCGAGGTCCTGGCCCTTTTCGAGGAGCGGCAGGTTCGATTCCCGCATTTGGGCGATCAGCTCGCTTTCCTTTTGTTGGATAATATTCTTCAAATCTTCGATCGAATTCCCGAGGTCTTCGATCGCCTTCTTTTCGCCCATTGTTTCCCGAGCATTGTCTTCCTCAATGAAGATCTCGGCAACTTTATCGGTAACTTGCGGAGCCAGCTTCGGAAGCTCGGTAATAATGCTGACGTCCACTAGATTCGTGCGTTCGCGCGGCTGCACGGTCAGCCGACTGACAAGCATTGCAGCGTACAATTCCGCCCGGGCGTCTTCTTCGGGGGTCAGCACGACATCGCCGATCTTCACTCCTCCCTGGCCGGTTTCCGAGATCACCGGCAACGCGTTGTCTGTCTCACCCGCGGGTTTCGAGCGCGAAAACATCGATTTGATGGCCGCAAAAACACCGCGATCTTGCCCGTTGAAGAGATCCTTATCCCGATATAAGCCAAGGGAGATCACGACCTTCTTCATCAGGTCGGGATTCTTTAGAAGCTCGAGCTGAGTGTTGTAGTAATTGATGTCGTTGCCGAAATTGATGTTGATCGAATCTTTCGAGGTAACCTTCGGTTTCCGCGGTTCGATAACCATTTGCGTGGTCGCCTGATAGATCAAGGGCTGCTTGAACATATAGAACGCTGCGGCAGCGGTCACGAGGATGGTCAAAGCCAGTATTATCGGGAGCCGCTTGTATACGACGTTGAAATACTGTTGAACCGTGCGGCGCCCTTCCACAACGTCGTCGCCATAGGAATTTCCGTAAGAGCCCGGATACTCATGCGTGGTGTGTCGGAGTTCGGCGGCGGCACGCGGTAGCGTGGTAAGGCGTTGTTCTTGTTCCATACTTCAAAGCAGCGGCCGCACGGGGCCGTCAGTATTCAAATTAAGGGCAAAAGGTTTTTATATCATATTTGCCGCGGGTTTTCATTTAAAACTTTCCCACAGCGGCTGTAAATATAAGTAAATATTACAGAAAGCGTGCCGGCCTATGCACTTTTGATGTACCAACATCAGCAGGGTATACTATCTGTTTACAATATTCGCAGTAATACTGTAAGTAATACACCGATATGGCCTCGCATTCCGCAGACGGACCGGGACCTGGCTTCGATTTCGAGCTGGGGATTCCCGGTTTTAATTATTCCGACCTTTTTGATGCCGTAAGGCTGAAAGAGTTAGCCGAGGTTTTTTACGCCGAGGTTAAAAATGCGGAGCCCGTCGTCGGCGAAGCGCTTGCAGAATACGTCGCTTCGCGGGGTGAAGGCTACGAAAAACGAGCCGAATCGAAACTGCTTACGGACGCCGCCCCATACCTGTCACGTTTTCTCGCGAGGATGTTCCGTATCGAAGGCGACCGGGAGGAAATCGAGAGAACGATCCTCGCAGATAATCCCGTCTGGAAATACAAGTTTTTCGTTCAGCGTCAGGCGATAAAGAATTACAAAGCTGAATCGATCAAAAATCTCGATGTCATTGCGCTCGACCGTGCCGTCAAAGACCTGCGCCTGTACGGTTTCGGTGAAACGATCCCGCTTGACGACGAGCTTGCTTTTTCGACTATCGCGGCACATCTGATCGATGCAGCCGAGATGTTTGCGAAAGAGGACGCTCCGGATGATCGCGCGAAGGCGACCGTTGCGAAGATCCAAAAAGCGTACGAAAAGCTAAAGGACAAGGAATTTGGAAAGGTGTATTCCGAATACATCCTCAAAACGGAAGCGGCCGGCGAACTGTTAACCGCAAAAGCAGCTCTTTCAATGATGGAAGCGTGGTCCGCTGCCGAATTTTACAGCAAGACAAAACGGTGGAAGGCGTTCAAGACGCCGCACGCTTTGGATTACCAGAATCTTGTCAATCTGATCCGTCCCGATCCGAAACTGCACAACGTCATGCGCGGAAGGGCCAGCGAGCTTCGTCGGCGCGACGGTTTCAAGCTAACCGACCAACGCGGAACACCACGCGATGCGCTTTACGAGATCGACTACTGCCTGATCTGTCATGAGCGCGACAAGGACGGCTGCCGTGTCGGGCTCCACGACCCGGACGGCACTGTAAAGCGAAATCCGTTGGGTATCAAGACCGAAGGCTGCCCGCTCGACGAGCGCATTTCGGAAATGCATCTTCTCAAGAAGATCGGTGATCCGATAGGTTCGCTGGCGCTCGTAACTATCGACAATCCGATGTGTGCGGGTACCGGCCACCGCATCTGCAATGACTGTATGAAGGGCTGCATTTTCCAAAAGCAGGAGCCCGTGAATATCCCACTTGCGGAAACGCATACTTTGACGGACGTACTCACGCTGCCGTACGGATTCGAGATCTACCATCTGCTGACGCGCTGGAATCCTCTGAATGCGAAACGTCCCTTTCCGCTGCCGTACAACGGCAAGAATATTCTTGTCGTTGGACTCGGGCCAGCGGGCTACACACTCGCGCAATATCTTTTGAACGAAGGATTCGGTGTCATCGGCGTGGACGGTTTGAAGATCGAGCCGCTGCCCGCGGAATGGACCGGGAATCTTGGCAAGAGCTGTCCCAGGCCGATCAAGAACATAAAGGAGATCACGGAACAGCTCGACGAGCGGATCCTTTCCGGTTTCGGAGGCGTTTCCGAATACGGCATCACCGTTCGATGGGATAAGAATTTCCTCACGATGGTGCAGTTGATGCTTTCACGGAGAAAGCGATTCCGAGCATACGGTGGAGTTCGTTTCGGCGGTACGCTGACGATCGAGGACGCATGGGATTTCGGATTCGATCACATCGCGATCGCGACCGGTGCCGGGCGTCCGACGATCGTTCCGATGAAGAACAACTTGATCCGCGGTATCCGCCAGGCGTCGGACTTCCTGATGGCGCTGCAGCTCACGGGCGCGTTCAAAAAAGACACGCTTTCAAATTTGCAGGTGCGCCTCCCTGCTATAGTGATCGGAGGCGGCCTCACCGGGATCGACACCGCGACCGAAATATTCGCGTACTACCCGGTGCAGGTCGAAAAGATGCTGCAGAAGTTTGAGACCGTCGCCGCCGAGATCGGGCAGGAGCAGGTTTACAGCAAATTCGACGAAGAAGAGCTTTCTGTTCTGAAAGAATTCCTGCAGCACGGGCAGGAGATCCGCAACGAACGAGAACGAGCAAAGCAAGCAGGAGAAGAGCCGAACTTCATACCACTGGTCAAGTCATGGGGCGGCGTTTCGCTCGTTTATCGCAAACGGCTGCAAGATTCGCCGGCGTACAGGTTGAATCACGAAGAAGTTCAAAAAGCGCTCGAGGAAGGGATCGATTTCGTCGAATGCATGAACCCCGTCGAAGCAGTTCCTGACGAATACAACGCGGTCAGGGCGATCAAATTCGAACGACTCGAATATGTCGCTGAAACCGGCAAATTCGAGGGCACCGGCGAGATGCATGAGTTCCCGGCCCGAACGGTTTGCGTTGCGGCCGGAACTTCGCCGAATGTGATCTACGAAAAGGAAAAACCAGGAACTTTCCAGCTGGACGAATGGCGGCAATTTTTCCAACCCTACCGGCTTACAAAAAATGGCGACGGGAAATTTCACGCCGTGCCGGTGGATAAAGGGGGAACCGGATTTTTCACCTCTTACGAGCACGACGGGAAATTTATTTCCTATTACGGCGATAACCACCCGAAATATGCCGGCAATGTTGTCAAAGCGATGGCGTCAGCGAAACATGGGTACGAACGGGTCGTGGAACTGTTTGCTGATGAGCTGGCGGCGCGGGGTTCGCTCCCGCAAGCCGAACGTGATGCGATCTTCGATAAGCTCGAAGCAACGCTCGACGAGCAGCTTCGTGCGTACGTCGTAAGGGTCGAACGGCTGACGCCGACGATCGTTGACGTGATCGTAAAAGCGCCGCTGCAGGCGCGTAAATTCGAGCCGGGGCAATTTTATCGCCTGCAGAATTTCGAAACGTCCGCACCCATCGTCGACGGCACACGGCTTTTGATGGAAGGACTTGCGCTCACCGGAGCCTGGGTCGATGAAGAAAAGGGTTTGCTTTCGATGATCGTTCTGGAAATGGGAACGTCGTCGCGGCTTTGTTCATTGCTCAAAGCGGGGGAAGAAGTTTTGGTGATGGGCCCAACAGGAGCGCCGACCGAGATCCCCGAAAACGAAACCGTCCTGCTCGCCGGCGGGGGCCTCGGAAATGCGGTGCTTTTCTCGATCGCACGCGCACTGAAAGCGAAAAACAATCACGTCGTTTACTTCGCGGGTTACAAGCAGGGCGAAGATCTATTCAAGCGAGAAGAGATCGAGAAGGCAACCGACCAGGTCGTGTGGTCGACGGATTCGGGAGAAATGATCCGTCCGATGCGCCCGCAGGATTCGCACTTCCGCGGCAACATCGTGCAGGCAATGACCGCATATGCGGAAGGCAAGTTTGGGCAGACGCGTTTCGAATTAAAAGACGTCGACCGAATCATCGCCATCGGCTCCGACCGCATGATGAACGGCGTACGCGAAGCGCGGCATACGAAACTGAAACCCTACCTAAAACCCGATCACGTCGCGATCGGCTCGATAAACTCTCCGATGCAGTGCATGATGAAGGAGGTCTGCGCCCAATGCCTGCAGCGGCACGTAAACCCGCACACCGGCGAGGAATTCTTTGTCTTTTCATGCTTCAACCAGGACCAGCATCTCGACTTCGTCGACTTCAAAAACCTGAACGACCGCCTGCGTGCGAACAGCATTCAGGAAAAATTGACGAATCTTTGGCTGGATCGGGTCTTCGGAAAGCAAGAGTTCAAACAAACCAATTCTTAGGTTCGTGCACCTGCATATTAACTCACTCGGCGAATGACATTGATCGATTCGAGAGCCCGCAGATATTCCAACACGACATCCAACGGAACGGGGCCGTAGATCGCCGAAACATCGTCACGGATCCGCTGCAGGTTTCTCCTGCCGTCGACAAGATTCAAAACTTCGTACGTGTATTCACCGCCCGAACCGCGAAGTCCCTGATACCGCGGCAAACGCAACGCTCGCGCTTTTTCCGCCCCATATTTATCGATGAAATAATCGTAGCCGAACGCGCTCATTGTGCCTTTGATAGACGGATTTCGGTTGAAAACGATCATACCGTTACCACGCGTTGGTTTTGAATCGGGCATCGCTAAAAAATGCGAGGGAAACAACCTTTCACCGAGGCCCTCCATCGTTAGCGGTAACGAGAAAAAATGTGACATTGAATCGAAAATACGCCGTTCAAACATAGAAGAAAAGCGATTTAGGTTCGAACGCTGGTCGTCATCCAGCGCCTGGCTTCGAGCAAAGTTCCTTGCGGTCCGTTTGAAACCGTTCGATCGAACGACATTCCAAATCGCCTCGGCATCAGCACCAGTTACAACCGCTAGAAAATATCCGCTCGCCGCACCGATAAACCCGGCGCGTTTTAGTTTTGTCGGATCGATATTCGCGGGCGTATCGAAGTTTGTGTGTATGTAGCGATCAGGCCAGTCATTTAAATAGATAGCCGGGATGCCAAACGAGCTGTCGGTATAGATCTGATGATCGCTGCCGAGCGAGAACTCGGCCATGCGGGCGTTGAGCGGTTCCTTGCCGCCTTCCGGAGCGACGAGCGGATAAGAAGCCCGTCCGGTGGCGGCGAACTCGTACGACTGTTCATTGACGAATTCGCCGAACGCTTCAGCGACGTCATTTACAAACGAGGGCAAACTGGCCGGCCCGCGAGTTACATGAAACACCGCTTTCGTTTCCGGGCCGCCGCCGACCATGTCCATATGGATGGCGGCTTTGAGCCGTCGCGTTATATCCGGACGGGCGTTCAGCAACGCAAGCGTACCCTCAATCTCCGGCGGCCAAACGAAACGGATCGTTCGACGCGGTCGTTCGATCTTTCTTTCTCTGATCAGTTTTGCCAATGTGCGCCCGACTTCAAGTATCGTCACGCAGCCGCTGGCGTTGTCGTTCGCGCCGGGACGCGGATGATCGAGATGGCAGCTGAAGATGAACTCCTCTTCTTTCAACTTCGGGTCCGCGCCAGAGATAACTGCGGTCGGAATGTCATAGGTTCCAACCGATTGTCCGGCGCGGACCTCCGCCTTCATCGTTATCTTTTCTCCGAGTGCGAGCCGCGCCTGAAACCCGCGCGCTTGCTTAAGCGAGAGCATGAATGCGAAGGTCTTTGTTTTCGCAAAACTGTCGAGGTGCCCCCAGCGTATTAGGTTGTCGTTCTCGCCGTACCAGGCAGTTTGCTGATTCTGCGCGTAGCTTAAGATCCCGGCACCCCCGAATTTCTCGATCCCCAGAGGAACGACGGAACTTGGCTGCGACGACGTGAGTATGAGCTTGCCCCGAACATCCTTTCCTGCGTAATCGCGCTCGGTGGTTCCAGCGCCGACGTCGACAAGCTCCGCGGTGACGTTTCCGTTCTCGCTGTCCTGTGCGAGCACAAGCGGCATAGCATCCCAGCTTGCGATCCGAACTGCCGGTTTGCCGTCCGCGCCCATTTCCCACAGCTCTGCGAAATCGGCGTTCCATGCCATCCGCGCCTTCTGTGTACCATAAAAGGTTTTTCCGTCTGCCGGGAACCGCAAGATCTCAACCTTTTCCAGCCCGTATTCGCGCGCCTGGCCGGCAACAAATTCCGCTGCAGCAGCGATGCCGTGTGACGCGCGCATTCGATGCTGCCGCGAAATGAATTCGAGATTTCGCTTTGCAGTCTCGCCGGAAAGTTCGTTGGCAAGTGAGGCAACCACCGGCTCCGGCAGCAAAGGTGGTTTCGATTGTGCGCTCGCGAACACGTGAACGAGAACTACGACTGTTAGGGCGGCAAAGACGTGGCGCATTTTTCTATTGATTGGCGTTTGAATTTCCTTTATGCCCAACCGAGCTGCTTCAGGCTGTACAAGTCGTTCCATATCTTGGTCATATTTCGTATGCGGTCCGAATCAAACTCCATCACATACACGTAGTCGGCAGAAACGCTTTTTCCCGTCGGCGATATCGGGCCGCCGTCTCCAGTATGTGTTCCCTTAAGAATGCCGTACGCAGCCACACTGTTCCGGTCTTCGTCAACGGCGAACGATCGAATCTCATAGCTGGCATCCGGGATCGGAGTAAGAAGGCCTTTCATCCACTCCGTATAATCGGCCAGGGTACGGATATTCGCAAGTGCATCTGCCTGACACGAAAATGTTGCTTCGGGGTGGCAAAATTCTTTACAGACCTCCCAGCCTTTGCCCGTTTCGCAGGCATCGAAAAATTGCCGCGCGGTTTCCTTGATATTTGACATGTTATTTCTCCTGTTCTTGGATTAAACCCCCTGCGATAACGATCACGGTATAAACGTAGCTTCAACGCGGCCGATAGATTCTCCTCGACGATTCTTGATCGCACTCGGCGAGTGTTCGCGAAGCTCGTCGTCGCGAAGTATGCCGAGGCGGCGCAAAATTTCGATAGCAACAACGGGACGGGCGCGTTTGTCGTCGCCGTCCTCGATCTTTAATGCGATCACGGCGCCTTTCGGAAAACTTTCAGACGGCAGGATTCCACAAAGCCAAACTCCATCGGCACCGACTTTGGAAATCATCTTGCCCGGCGCGGCCTTCATTAGTATCGTGTCCAGACGTTCGCTTCCACCGATTAATTCGGGATACGCGACCATCGCCGAAACGATTCGCGTTGCGGCGCCGCGAACGACTTCGTCGGCAAAGCCTATCGGTGGAGAAATAAGATTCAAAAACCCGCGTGCCATTGCCGTCAGAGGCATCGCGAAGTTCGGAGCACAGCAGCCGTCGATTCCGATCGTAATTTCTTCTACCGGGACCTCGCAAAATGTAGATATCGTTTTCAATATCGACTGCTGAACGGGATGGGCGAGTGAAAGATATGTTTTCGTATCTGAGCGGAGATGTCTCGCCGTAGCCAGCATTGCGGCGTGCTTGCCAGAGCAGTTGTTGTGCAGCTGCGTGATCGTTGCACCGGCGCGGAGTAGACGTTCTGTTTCCTTTTCGCTGAACGGCATGTGCGTGCCGCACTGAAGATCGCTTTCCTTCAAACGGATCTTTTTGAGCATGAGTGCCGCGATCTCAACGTGAAACTGTTCTCCGGAATGCGATGCGCAGGCAAGAGCAATTTCGTCATCGGTTAGACCGAACGCGTCCGCCGCGCCGCTCGTGATCAGCGGCATTGCCTGAAAGGGTTTGCATGCGGAGCGAAAGAACGTAACGGTATGCGGTTCGCCGATAGAAAGTAAGACTTTGCCGTCGCCGTTTATCGCAATGATGTGCCCGCGATGGACGGACTCGACCGTGTCACCGCGGATCACTTTCGCCACTATCGGAGTTTCCATTTAGCTTCTAACGCAAAGTTGCTTAGACGCCAAAGCCGTAAAGACTAAGACAATTTCGCTGCTTTGCGTCTTTGCGT
>JAICPV010000020.1 GCA_025929655.1 Pyrinomonadaceae bacterium | reverse complement strand
CACATTAAGTGAATCGGGCGATCTTCACATCCGCAGCAAACCGCGATGTTAGGCGGGCATTGGACTATTACAAACGGGTCGCTGGAGTGAGGATCGCTGAGAACTTCATCGATCAGATCGAATCGAAGGTCGCCAGGATCCTAAAGAACCCTGACTCCTACCGAATTGTCGCTAAGGATCTCCGGGTTGCTAATCTTGATCGATTCCCGTATCAGATCGTCTATCGAATCGCTTCCGAATCGACAATTAGAGTTCTATCGTTTCGCCATCACAAACAGCATCCAGATTACGGCCTTTGACCTATAAGGAACGATTCGCGAGCGACTTGAAAAACATTCCGCCGAGTAAGGACGTTAAAACGCCCTATAGATCAATTTTGCGTTTCCTGACCACGCCGTGAACGGCGTGGCTAATTGCCGCGAAAAACGCGGGCACAAAACGTCATGAACAATACCACTGCCTTGATCTCCGCGTTGGAGACGGCCCCCGGCGTAATCATTCCTCTTATCCGAGAGGTTCCGCCGCAGATCCTGAAGCGTCGGCCGAGCCCGGCGAAATGGTCGGCTTACGAACACGCGATTCACTTATCGCAATCTGACATTCTTTTTCGCGATCGGCTCGATCTGATCTCGTCCATGCCTGAGCCGTATATCGAAACGAAAGAAAATTCTCCGGAGGAAGAAGCCGGCTCGATGCTTGATGTGGACCTTGACGAAAGCCTTGCAAGATACGTCCGCGAACGCACGTCGCTTGTAGCGAGACTGAAGCAGCTATCGCCGGACGAGTGGCAGAAAACGGCCGTGCATGAGGCGTTCGATCATTATTCGGTGTTTATCATGTTCCGGCACGTGCTGAACCACGAGATGTTGCATGCCTACAGGATCGAAGAGCTGCTGCTCAAGAAGGATTGGGATTAGATAAACGAAGTCACGCCGCCGAATAAAGTATTTGTCACAACAGAAACACTGCGTGGTGTTCTTTAGTTAAATGAGGAAAGTTATGTTCAAGTACTGCGCCATTGCAGTTAATGGCCTTTTTGCCATCGTGCTGATCGCGAGTGCAAGCGCCGCGTTTTCTCAGTCGCGCAGCGAGAAAGTCAGTCCGGAAGACGCGAAACGACTCGAGAGGTTTGAGAAACAGGTGGACGACCTCCGCGGGCGGCTTAAGGTTCCCGGCCTGTCCGTCGCAGTTGTTAAAGAACAAAAACTGATATGGGCGAAAGGGTTCGGTTATGCGGATCTCGAAAAGAAGATCCCGGCTACGCCAGACACGCTTTATCACCTCGCCTCGATCACCAAGACGTTCGGGGCGACGCTGATCATGCAGCTTGTCGAGCAGGGGAAACTGAGCCTCGATGAGCCCGCATCGCGTTACTCTCCCAACTTCAAAGACGATTCGGTCAAGATCAAACATCTCATATCGCACACCGCCGCCGGGACCCCGGGCGAACGTTATCAATACGACGGGAGTAATTTTGATCATCTGGATGCGGTCATAGAGAAGAAGTTCGGAAAGACGTTCACCCAGTTGGCTGTCGAAACCTTCTTTGATCCGCTCGGGATGTCGCACAGCGTGCCGTATCACAACGTTGTGGTCGATTCTGGCCAGTGGATGGCGTCGTTGGGAAAGGAACGCCTTGACCGCTATAAGAAGAACCTTGAAGCATTCGCCCAACCTTATGCGTATTACGGTGACGGTGAGATGGTGCTCGATTCCTATCCCGGACGGCATTACAACGGGTCCGCGGCAAGTTTGTTATCGACCGTCCTCGACATGGCGAAGTACGACATGGCGATCGACCGCCACTTGTTCCTGAAGAAAGAGACGCAGGAAAAAGCCTGGACGCCTTTCATTTCCAACGATGGCAAACGGTTGCCATATGGTTTCGGATGGTTCGTAACCGACTACCAGGATCAGAAATTGATCTGGCACTACGGCCATTGGGGGACGGGGTTCTCCACGATCTACTTGAAGGTGCCTGCTAAGAATGTGTCACTCATAATGCTGGCGAACAGCGAGTCGCTTGTCGATCACCAATTTCAAGCAAACGGGGATATTACAGAGAACGCCTTCGTATGCAGCTTCCTTGCCGAATTTGTGCTCAGTGACCAGAAAGCCTGTGAACAAACAGCCCGTTCGGCAGTCACGAAATGGCTTGAGGACCGGAGAAAAAAAGGGCGCACGGCGATTCCCGTAGATCCCAAAATTCTCGAGACTTACATCGGGCGATACCAGTTTGAGACGCTCGGCGATCGCATCTATACGGTGACGCGTGAGGGAGACAAGCTTTTCATCCAAAGCACGGGCGGTTCAAAGTTTGAGGTCCTTCCGGAATCGCCGACAACTTTCTTTTTGAAGACGCGACCGTATGTGTTCGTCTTTACCACCTCAGCGGGCAAACCGGCCGAAATGAAGATCGTCGAAGGCAGCAATACATATCTCTCGAAAAGGCTCAATTGACGAAGGTACAGGAAAAACTCTCAACGCCTTCACTCCTGTAAAATAAACCGATCAGTACTTTTGAAACCGTTCGGTTGCGCTTGACATCCGCAACCGATTGGTTGCATAATGTCTTCCGTCGTGAAACGAGACGTTTTTCAAGCCATTGCCGACCCGACAAGGCGGGCGATCATCGCGTTGATCGCGCTCAAGGCAATGACGCCGAATGCCATCGCGGAGCATTTCGATACGACGAGGCAGGCAGTTTCGAAACATCTGCGGATTCTCACCGAATGTGAGCTTGTGACGCAGGAGCAGAAGGGCCGCGAGATCTACTATTCGCTTGAGATCGAAAAAATGAAAGAGATCGATAAATGGCTGGAGCAATACCGAAAGATCTGGGAGGCACGATACAAACAGCTCGGCGAAGTGCTCAAGGTGGTGAAAAAAGAAAGGGAAAAAGCTTGAACGTGGTGCCTCTGCGCCTTCGCGGCTTTGCGGGAAATCCCTCCCGCCAAGTCGCAAAGATGCAAAGTAAAACAAAGAAACATCAGTGAGATACGAATATGGAATTTATTGTAGATAAGCCGACAAAGACGGTCACTATTACGGCGGAGTTTGACGCGGACCGCGATCTGGTCTGGGACGCGTATACAAAGGCAGAACTTCTCGACCAATGGTGGGCGCCAAAGCCCTGGTCGTCAAGAACGAAGGTAATGGATTTCCGTGAGGGCGGACGGAGGTTCTATGCGATGGTCAGCCCAGAAGGCGCGGAGAAATGGTCAGTGCAGAAATATACATCGATCACGCCCAAAACGAACTTCAAGCTCTTTAACGCCTTCGCGGATGAGAACGAGAACCCCGAACTTCCCGGCTCGGATTGGGACCTCAGCTTCGACGAGCAGGGGGGCAGGACAACCGTGACCATCTCCATCTACAACGAGTCGCTCGAACGAATGGAGAATCTGATCGCGATGGGCTTCAAGGAAGGGATCACAATGACCCTTGGCCAGCTGCAGGATCTTTTGCGCGGCCTTTCATCGAGTAGGTGAGCTCGGGTTAAGATAAACCAATGGAACAACCAATGAAACAACCAAAGAATACGATCTGTCTCTGGTACGATGGCGACGCTGAAGAGGCCGCGCGGTTCTATGCGGAGACGTTTCCCGACTCTAGAGTTGACGCGGTGCACAAGGCGCCGGGAGATTATCCGGCTGGCAAAGAAGGCGATGTGATCACTGTTGATTTTACGGTGATGGGCATTCCCTGCATGGGTTTAAATGGCGGTCCGGCGTTCAAACACAATGAAGCTTTCTCATTTCAGATCGCGACCGAGGACCAGGAAGAAACGGACCGTTACTGGAACGCGATCGTCGGCAACGGCGGCCAGGAAAGCATGTGCGGCTGGTGCAAGGACAAATGGGGCCTCTCCTGGCAAATAACGCCGATCGGCCTTACCGAAGGCGTTACCGATCCGGATCCGGCGGTGGCTAAACGGGTTTTCGACGCGATGATGACGATGAAAAAGATCGACATAGCAACCATCGAAAACGCCCGCCGCGGCTAAGCGGCATTTCTAAGCCGCGACGCGGACGGAATCGAAATATGAGAAAGCTGATCGCGGCGATGAATATGACGCTCGACGGGTTTTGCGACCACACTGCGATGATCGCGGACGACGAAATTCATCAGCATTACAATGATCTGTTAAGCAGCGCCGGCACCCTTATATACGGACGGATAACGTTTCAACTTATGGAGAGTTATTGGCCGTCTATCGTGCAGGAACCTACCGGTAATAAACCAATCGATGAGTTTGCAGTGTTGATAGATAACATTTCAAAGATCGTATATTCCCGCACGTTGAAGGATGTCGATTGGAAGAATACCGAACTGAGACGGGAAATAATTGAAGACGAAATCCTACAGCTTAAAGAGCAGGCCGGCAAAGATATTTTGGTGGGAAGCCCGAGCATGATCGTTGCACTGGCGAATCTTGATTTGATCGACGAATACCAGCTTGGTGTTCACCCGAGCGTCGTAGGCAGCGGTTTGCCATTATTCAAGAACATCAGTGACAGGATCGATCTAAAACTCCTGAAAACAAAAGCGTTTGGCTGCGGTGCGCTAATGCTTTATTATGAGCCGACAGAAAAACCTGTGTTTCGCGAAGCCTGATCTTCAGGTAATTCGTGCTGTTTTGTGTGCTTTCGTGGTTAAATGACCGAGAACCGGAAGCACGAAAAGGACACAAAAATACACGAAATGGATAAGGTTGAAGTCGGCTCCGCATCACCGCTTTTTATCGTGCGGAGCGTTCCCGACACGCTCACGTTCTATCGCGACAAGCTCGGGTTCGACGTGATGTTCGAGGGGCCGGAGCCGGACGACATCTTTTTCGCCATTGTGCAGCGGGGCAGGGCGATGATCATGTTCAAGGATGTCGATGTCGAGCCGGTCCCGAATCATACGCGTGACATCGGTCACGGCGTCGCACGCTGGGATGCGTATATCTACGTCCCCGATCCGGATGCATTGGCTGCGGAATTCGCGTTGCGCAGTGTAGAGTTCTTCGAGCCGCTGCAAAACAACAGCGACAACCTGCGCGGTTTCGAGATCAAGGATGCGGACGGTTACATTTTGTACTTCGGTCGTCCGAATGAATAAAAGTATGGCGATCAAGGAAATTATCCCGCAGCTGCGCACGACCGACATGGAATCGACCATTCGGTTCTACACCGAGAAGCTCGGTTTCGAGGTCCAATTCAATTACGAGGATTTCTACGTCGGCCTCGCCTCCGGCGGACGATCGATCCATGTCAAATGTGTCGACGACATCGACCCGTCGATACCGTACGTCGATGAGGGCGGGCATCTCCATCTATATTTCGAAACGGAAGGCGTCGCCGAATTCGCGGAACGGCTTAAACACAAGGACGTTGAAATTGTAGAGGACGTTCACGAAACGGCGTGGAGTACGCGTGAGATCGTAATACGCGACGATCAGGGCCACACTTTGTATTTCGGTGAGGCGCTATGACGGCAAACCGGATCGCATGAGAATCGCGTGAGATAACGGCCTATGGCAAAAGCGAAAAAAGCCTTATCACCCGAACATCGGATCGAGCTGCTCAACGAGCTGGCGTCCCGCTTTGATAAAAACATGCTGCGGCATAAAGGCCTCAAGTGGGCGAACGTAGCGGCAACTCTTGAAATGGAGCCGGAAAAGCTCTGGTCGCTCAGCGAAATGGAAAGGACCGGCGGCGAGCCTGATGTTGTCGGTTTCGACAAGACAACGGGCGAGTACATTTTCTTCGATTGCTCGGCGGAGAGTCCGAAGGGCAGACGAAGTCTTTGTTTCGATCGTGCTGCGTGGGAAACGCGAAAAGAACATAAACCGGAGAGCGACGCCGAGACGATAGCGAAAGCGATGGGCGTAGAGATCCTGACCGAGGGGCAATACCACGATTTGCAGCAGCTTGGCGAGTTCGATCTCAAAACGTCGAGCTGGGTGCAAACTCCGGACGATGTGCGAAGCCTAGGCGGCGCACTATTCTGCGACCGCCGCTTCGGACGGGTTTTCACGTATCACAACGGCGCCGAATCGTATTATGGCGCCCGCGGTTTCCGAGGTATGCTCAGGGTTTAAAATTTTTTGGTTCAAAGATCAAATGAAGGAATCGACCAAACGCACTATCGCCCGCTGGGTACATCTCGTTTTCGCCATCCCCATTGTAGGTTACATTTACAGCCCGTTCGAGGAACTGCCCAATTACGCGCCGGTTGTTCGATTTGTCGCACTTCCGATAATGGTGATCACCGGTTTATGGATGTGGAAGGGGCATTGGATCCGAAGACTGTTCTCGAAAAAACCTACCCAGTCTAGCATCCGGGCAAACACGTAAGAGCGCAATCGCGGCTGATACCCCGGCCTTCGCTTTTACGCCTTTATTAGCGGAGGTCGTTATGAACATAACCGAGATAGCACCAGACGTTTTCAGGCTTTCGCTTTTCATTCCCGAAGCAGATCTGCAGTTCAATCAGTTCCTCGTTCGCGACGATGAGCCGCTGCTGTTTCACACCGGAATGCGGGCGATATTTCCGCAGGTACGCGATGCTGTGGCGACGCTTATCGATCCGGCGACGCTGCGTCATATCGGTTTCAGCCATTTCGAGGCGGACGAATGCGGCTCGCTGAACGAATGGTTCGCCGTTGCGCCGAATGCCGAAGCGGTCTGCAGTTTCGTCGGCGCCGAGGTGAGCGTGAACGATTTCACATCGCGCCCGGCGCGCGGCCTGATGGACGGCGACACGTTCTCGACCGGAAAATATCAGTTCAAATTCCTGCACACTCCGCATCTGCCGCATTGCTGGGAGGCGGGCCTGCTTTTCGAAGAGACGAACCGCACGCTTTTCAGTTCCGACCTTTTCCACCAGCTTGGCGACGTCGATCCGCTGACGGACAAGAGCGTGATCGAACATGTTCGCCAAACCTTCATCAATTACGACGCAACGCCGCTCGCCGGCTACATGCCGTACACGCGACAAACCGAACAACATCTGCAGAAGCTGATCAACCTTAAACCGGCGACGATAGCCGCGATGCACGGTTCCAGCTACATGGGCAACGGCGCGCAAGCTTTGCGCGAATTCGGCGACGTGATGAAAGAACTTTTGTAGCATCGAACGCGGGCGTATTCTTTATGGAATGAAGATCGAGGTTGTCCCGTACGATCCGGAATGGGCGGAGGCGTTTCAAGCAGAGTCGAAACGTATCAGGGCAGCGCTTGGAACGAACGCCGTCGCCATTCATCACATCGGCAGCACCGCTATTCCGGGCATACACGCGAAGCCCGTCATCGACCTTCTTGTTGAAGCGCAGAATGTTGAAGCGACCGATGGTTCCCGGCCCGCGATGGCCTCGCTCGGGTACGAGTCGATGGGCGAATTTGGCATCCCCGGCCGCCGTTATTTTCGAAAAGACGACGCAAACGGCATTCGCACGCACCAGGTTCATGTTTTCGAAATCGGTTCCCCGCAGGTCGCTCGCCATCTTGCCTTTCGCGACTTCATGATCGCTCACCCGAACGATGCGCTCCGCTATAGCGATCTTAAGCGCAGGTTGGCAAAAGAGCATCCGTTTGACCCCGAAGCGTACATGGATGGAAAAGACCCGTTCATCCAGGAGATCGACCGTCGCGCGGCGATTTGGAAAAAACAGCGGTCGCTGCGAAGAAAATAGATCGCCCTCTCTTTGCGGAACTTTTCCCGATTCAAGCCGTAAGGCTCTCTGAGAGTTTCCTCAGATCAACATCCGCAGGAGTTTTTTCAATGGGATCGGCAGTAAGTATCGGCCGGACGATGGGCGTCCTTTTGCTTGTTCAGGCTGTCATCGGTTCGACGGTAAATTTCGGGCTGCTCGGCTCGACGGTAATGGGACCGCCGGGTGTTTTGACGAACGCCGCTCAGTACCCAAACCGTATGAGCATTGCGGCATTGATGCTGATTGCGGCTGGGTTCGTTTCCGTCGCGATATCAACGACGGTCTTCCCGCTATTTCGTCGTTTTACGTTACGCGGAGCGATCGGTTATGTCGTTCTCACCGGCGCGGGCCTCGCGCTGGTCGCGGTCGAAGCTTCGGCGATCATGTCGATGCTCACCATAAGCCAGCAATACACGGCGGCGGGCGGCGCGGACGCGCGTTACTACGAGATCGTCGGAAACGTGGTCCGATACGCTCGCTACTGGGCACATTACCCGAACCTGCTTGTCGGCAGCGGTACGCTGCTCCTCGTGTACAGCATCTTGTTTAGATTCAATTTAGTTCCGCGTCTGCTCACGGGCGTCGGTATGGCAGCGATCGCGTTGCAGCTTTTCGGCCTTTCGATGCCGTTCTTCGGTTACCGTGTGAACTTTTACCTGCTCGCGCCGATGGGAATTTGCCACATCATTCTTGCGATCTGGCTGGCAATTAAGGGATTTCGGGAGTCTCAAGACGACGATAAAGTGGATTTCGAACCGCTGTCACAGGGTGTATAATCGCTCCCAAAAAGGAGTGATCGATTATGCCCGCTTACATCTCGCATTATGGCATTCGCGCGAAGAATTACAAGGAGATGGTCGAATGGTACAAGACCGTCTTCAACGCTCGAGTGCAGCACGAGAATGAGTTTCTCTCATTCATGACCTTCGACGACGAGCATCACCGCCTGGTCATTTTCGAAGATCCTGAAACGGTTGACCGGGTTCCCACCGCGGCGGGTATCGACCACATCGGCTACGGTGTCGCGAGCTTCGGTGACCTGGTTTCTACGTACGAGCGGCTCAAGGCACTAGGCATCAGGCCGTTCCTGCCGCTAAATCATAAATTCACTACCTCGCTTTACTATCGCGACCCGGACGGCAATGAGGTCGAGCTGAGCGTTGACAATTTTTCCAAACAGGAATGCGACGATTTCATCCGCAGCGAAAAGATGAACGAGATCGGTTTTCCACCCTTCGGCTGCGAATTCGATGCGGACGAGTTAGCTCGTATGTATCACGCCGGTGCCTCCGACACGGAGCTCGCAAGAATTGGAATACCTGCATAAAGTGCCCCGCTGCGCTAAAGAAAACCTGATCCGCATTTTGCAGAACGCATATTCCGGCGAGGTAGCGGCGGCGTATGCGTATCGCGGGCATTGGAAAAGCTTGCGAGAATCCCCCGAAAAAGAAAAGATCAAACAGATCGAGGCCGAGGAATGGGACCATCGGCGCCGCGTCGGCGAGTGGTTGGAAAAACTCGGTGCGAAACCTCGTCCGCTTCGTGAGAAAGTCTTCTGGACCATCGGGCGGACGGTCGGCCTGAGCTGTTACGTTTCCGGCTGGTTCATGCCGATGTATTTCGCCGGCCGGCTCGAAAGCAAGAACTCGGTCGAATACGAAGACGCTGCTGTTTTCGCGAAGGAACTCGAAATGCACGACTGCGTCGACGATCTCCTCGAAATGGCCCGCGTCGAGCTCGAACACGAGATATTCTTCCGCGAGACCGTCGCCGGCCATCGCCTGCTCCCTGCGATGAAGCGTGTTTTCGGTTGGAGTTGATCTCGGAATGGGAATTGCCAAACTTTTCGAAATCATAAGTGAACTAAGGCCTTATGCCCTTAACGGAGAAATCGAGTTTTGCGAATCGAGAGCTAAAGATGAACTGCTCGCACTTCCCCGCACGCCATTTCATATTGCGGCGGAATTAGAGATCACAAACGACTTCCATGAATCTGCTCAACGCTTCGACGAATTCTTCACCGACGGAATGAATCGATTAACAATTAAAGCGTTGTATACAGAGATGAATGGTTTTGACATCAACACGGACCGTTGGTTCTGCAGTTTGTTCGCATACGATTCGGATGGCGTTTCAGAAGATTGGGACTGGCTTTGTGATTGGGAACCCGAACATACTGTCGATTTGACAATAAAGGGCCTAGAACCTCTTCAATCGGTTTTCGCTAATGAATATCAAGAGCGCGCGTATGAAGATGCGAATTACATAAGCAGTTTGTTGGTGGTTACAAAGTTCCAACGCTTCATCCTAAGTTCATCCTCCTTCATGAGAGCCGTTAATGTTCCGATCTATGTGTCGGCACATGATTTTGACGACTTTATTGCACGAATTGACATGGCCGACAAGCCAAACAAATGACAACAGCAGCCCGCCAATCGAAAGAGATTCCATCGGTCGATATCGTTTCGCTGTTTCGAATGATGCCGAAGTTTCGTAGAGATGCGCTCGGCACTTTCTCTGAAATCGCTCGGCTGGGCGACGTTGTTAAATTCAAAGGCCTCTGGACTTCGTACCTGCTTACCGAACCGGCACATATCGAACATGTTCTTCAAACCAACAGCCGAAATTACAACAAGGGGCGCGTTTACAAGGAGCTGATCCCGTCCACCGGCGAAGGGCTATTCGTAACGGACGGCGATGTCTGGCGTCGGCAAAGAAGATTTGCGCAGCCAGCCTTTCATAAAGACCGTATCGCATCATTCGCGCGGATCATGACGGATTCGACCGAGGCGATGCTTGAGCGTTGGCGGGCCAAAGAAAATGAGCCGCTTGAGATCGGGGGCGAGATGCTGCAGCTAACATTGGGCATTGTCGGCAAAGCGCTTTTCAGCCGTGATATAAGCTACGGCGCGGATGCGGTTAACAATGCATTTGACGTGATCCGCGAACACACGATGCGGCGGCTGACTTCGTTTTTCAAATTGCCGCAGAGCCTGCCGTTCCCGCGCAATATCCGTTTTCGAAAGGCCGTCGCCGAAGCAGACAAACTCTTCTACGACGTTATCGAACATCGGCGAAATGAGAAAAGCGATCACGACGACCTGCTCGAAATGCTGATGGCCGCCCGCGACGAGGAAACCGACAGCGCGATGAGCGACAAGGAACTTCGCGACCAGGCGTTAACGATCATCGGTGCTGGTTACGAAACAACGACGCAGGCGCTCGCGTGGACGTGGTATCTGCTCTCGCAGCACCCTGAAGCAGAAGCAAAACTTCACGCCGAACTTTCTTCCGTCCTCAACGGCCGCACGCCAACGTTTGAAGACGTGCCCAATCTCCAATACACGCTGATGGTCTTTCAGGAAGCGATGCGGCTTTACCCGCCGGCGTGGATGCTCGCACGAACCGCGATCGATGACGACGAGATCGGTGGACATACGATACCTGGAAAGTCGGAAGTCCTCCTGCTCACCGCATACACGCACCGTCATCCGAAATACTGGCCAAATCCCGACGATTTCAACCCGGAAAATTTTTCACTCGAGAACGTCGCCGCCCGTCCGCGGTTCACATACTTCCCTTTCGGCGGCGGCCCGCGCCAGTGCATCGGCAACAACTTTGCACAGATGGAAGCTCAGTTGATCATCGCAACCGTCGCCCAACGATATCGCCTCCGCCTAGCCGACGGACAAACAGTCGAACCCGAGCCGTCGGTTACCCTTCGCCCCCGAAACGGCATCGGGATGAAGGTATTCTCGCGATATTAGAATCTGCAATTGGAAAAATGTTTTAACGCGGATCGCGCAGATCAGGCGGAAAAAACCGGATCAGAATATCTGCTGCAGATCTGCGAAGATCCGCTCGATCCGCTTCATCCGCGTTATAGATGCGTATGTATCAATACCCTATGTGATATGAATGCGGCCTACGATAGTTCAGGAGGTCACAATTATGTCCGTAAATTGGATCAAGGATGCCGATGAGGCACTGAACACCGCGAAAGAACAAAACAAACCTCTGTTGATCGATTTCAGCGCCGCCCCCGCCTGAGGTGCTTGCCAGCGGCTCGAAGACGAGTCGTACAACGATGCCGGTCTGGCATCGTTCATCCACGAAAATTTTGTCCCGCTCGGGGTGCACATAAAGGAAAATCCGCGCAACTTCAAACGCTTCGGCGCGGTCTGGACACCGACCATTTTGGTAATGGAACCGGAAGGCAGCGAACGCTGGCGGTTGGAAGGCTATCTGCCGAAAGACGATTTCCAGGCATTTCTCGAAATGGGCCTCGCCCGCGTCGCGTTCATGAAAAAAGAATGGGCCGAGGCCGAACGCCGTTACGGCGACATTATCGGCCGCCATCCCGATTCGCCCTACGCGCCCGAGGCCGTTTATTACAAAGGCGTCAGCCGGTATTCGGCGTCACACGACGGTGCGGCTCTCGCTGAGACCGCCGCCGAACTCATAGAACGTTTTCCCGACAATGAATGGCAGCAGCGCTCGATCCCGTGGCTGCAGGAGAAATCGGAATCGACGACCGGTTAGATCGAATGGGCCGTGCACATCCACTGCGAAAAAAGCTCAGCTATTCCGATAAACCGGCCTTAAAAACTTTTGCGGCTCTGCTGCCGAAATTAACCGGCGGCAGAGCCGCAATCGCATTCTCGACCTTTCTGCGAAGCAGAGCTTCGCCGCAAATAGAGCGGCAAAGCCACCAACCCTACGCCGTTAGATCATAACGATCATTATTCATCACCTTAACCCACGCTTTCACGAAATCGTTAACGAACTTCTCCTGCGAATCGTGGCACGCATAGACTTCCGCCAACGCCCGGAGCTCCGAATGTGAACCGAAGATCAGGTCCACGCGCGTCGCAGTCCATTCCTTTTCTCCCGATTTTCGGTCGGAGCATTCGTAAACGCCGTCGCCGTTGATCGGCTGCCAAACGCGGGTCATATCGAGCAGATTGACGAAAAAATCGTTCGTCAAAACACCTACGCGGTCGGTGAAGACGCCGTGCTTAGATCCGTTCGCATTCGCACCCAAAACGCGAAGTCCGCCGAGGAGGACCGTCATCTCGGGAGGAGTCAAATTGAGAAGATCAGCCTTGTCGACCAGCTCTTCTT